>JAGXIP010000248.1 GCA_024635585.1 Saccharicrinis sp.
GCATTTGTCGGATAGTGCTAATTCCAAGGGCATTACATCGAATCAACTTTGTAGCTGTTCGACAGGTTTGTGCTTCGAATCGCCAAACGACACCATACACGTGACCGTTAGGCACAAGCAAAAAATTAAATCAACTAAAATAAAAATTATGGGAACAACAAAATTATTTAACCTATCAGGAAATGTAGCAGTAATTACTGGTGGAAATGGAGGACTTGGTCGTAGCATTGCAATAGGTTTGGCAGAAGCTGGAGCTTCAGTGGCAATATTTGGGCGCAACGAAGATAAAAACAAAAATACCCTTGCCGAATTAAAAGCAATTGGTGTGAAAGCAATGGCCTTAAAAATTGATATCACAAAACGAACTGAATTAGCACCCGCAATAAAGAAAGTCGAGCAGGAATTAGGTGGTATTAGCATCTTGGTAAATAATGCTGGCATTGCAGTATTGAGTGGTGGAATTCTCAATGAAACAGAGGAGGAATGGGATAGTGTTATCGAGACACAACTCAACGCTGTGTTTTTATTATCTAAACTGGTAGCTAAATCAATGGTTAATAATAAAAAAGGAAAGATTATTAACATTGGCAGTATGTATTCCTTCTTTGGCTCTGGTATTATACCTTCCTACAGTACAGCAAAAGGTGCTATTATTCAATTAACCAAATCTATGGCGGTCGAATTGGCTCCTTATAATATTCAGGTCAATGCCATTGCACCAGGCTGGTTTGAAACTGATATGACTGCTGTTGTAAAAACGATGCCTGTCATGAATGATGAAATAATACAAAGAACACCAGCAGGACGATGGGGTCAACCTAAAGAATTAGCCGGTACAGCTGTATTTTTAGCCTCTAAAGCATCTGACTTTGTAACTGGAGAAACAATTCGAGTGGATGGTGGATATGCTATTCGATAATAAATTAAATATTATAATTAATTTTATGATTTGATAAAAGCCTGTGCCTAACACCGTATATAAAAAATTGCTGTTTTTAGGTAAACCAATGTTAGTTGCTTTGTTTGCTAGCTTCTGATTTTCCTTCGGAAAATCCTCGCTCACAAACACGCAACTTTCCATATACATAAACGTTGTGCTTCATTACCAGAAACCGCTAACCAATGATAAAATTCTTTAGAAAAATTCGATACGACCTTATGGAAAAAAATAAAACTGGAAAGTATTTAAAATATGCCATTGGTGAAATAATCCTTGTGGTTGTTGGAATTTTAATAGCATTACAAATAAATAACTTGAATGAAACAAAAAAAGAACAAGCAATCACTAATAAGTATTTATCTGGATTTGTTAGTGATTTGGAAAAAGACCGAGCACAATTAGATAACTTAATTAATATTAGAAAAAAACAAATCGCGAGTGCAAAAGCATTGCATCATATGATTGAAACTAATGATTATGACCTTGATTCCTTTTACGGTCACTTTTATTATCTATTCCCTTTTCATAGGTTCATACCAAATTCAAATACTTTAGAAGAAGTTCTAAACTCATCTCACTTAAGATTCATTACAAATGAGGAAATAAAAAATAGATTACTGGATTTACGAAATGAATACAAAACTATTCAACTTATCGAAGAACATATTTACGAAGATAGAAGTGTGTATTTGTACAGCGCATTAATAATGAGTCATATAGAATTAAATGGCTTATTCATTGCTGATACAGGGTTCCCTATAGAAAAAAGAGAAGAGTCATTCTCAAAAAGTAAGGATGTTGAAGTCTATAAAAAAGATGCTGACTATCTTATGAAAGATCGACATTTCAAAAGCTTTATGAATCTGTTAGATCTCAACTTAACATTTGTCATTCCACAAGTAGAAAAAGCTCGAAATGATTGCCAATCAATAATTTCTCTAATTGAAGAAAAGATGAAAAATGATAAAATTCTTTAGGAAAATAACGAAAGCACAACACCGTGTATAATTAATTTCTTTGGTAAGTGCTTATTTGTAAAATTCCTTCGGAATTTTCTCTGGTACGTATTTGTTTACTAAATTAGTTGCTTAACCACGCAACTAACCATACACAACAACGTTATATCTTATTTAAAATGAAAAAACAGGCTTCAAAAATATTATTAGTTATAATTATTGGTATTCTAGTTTTTGGATGTCAAGAAAAACGCTCTGAAACCGATTGGGTGAAATTACCTGCTCCAATATCTGCTCAAATAAGATGTTTCGCAGAGGCTTCTGACGGAACATATTATGCAGGTGCTTCTGAATTGTACAAATCCAAAGATCAAGGCAATTCTTGGGAACTGACAAATTTCAAAGGGATGCCAAGTGATATATTAGTATCTGAAACCGGGGCACTATTGGTTGGTGCTTATCGTGGTGGAATCTTTCGGTCAGTTGATAAAGGTGAATCTTGGACTCCTGTTGGATTTGAAAATAATATATACATCTTTAAAATTATCCAGACTCCAGATGGGCGAATTTTCACTTCCGCAACATTTATAGGTGAGGGTGCTCGTAACGATGCTAAAGCTGGGGTTTTTGTATCTGAGGACGATGGCCTGACATGGCAACAAACTTCTATTACTGCTGAAAACATCAAAGGTGTATTCAATCCAACCTCTGAAATTATGTTTGCGTCCGGCACGGGGGAAAATTCCATTTATCGCTCAGTAGATAACGGAAATTCATGGTCCACGGATGTTATTGGACTACCAGATTCAATTCCGATATCTGCAATTGTTGATTTTAATGGAATATTCTTTGCCTCCGTTGGAGACCCTCAAGATGCAGCAAGGACAATAGGTGGTGGTATTTATAAATCCGAGGATAAAGGGCAGACTTGGTCAAAATCTGATAAAGGCATTTCTCAAAACACAAAAGTTAGTGACTTAACAATACTAGAAAACACACTATTCGCAAGCACAGGTTATCCAAAAAATGTTGGAGACCGGGGTGTTTTTAAATCTGATGATCAGGGTGAAACATGGCAACCAATGGGCTTAAACGATTTTCAGTTACGATTAATAAGAACAACAGCAAGTCAACAACTGATTGCAGGCAGTAATGTTTCATCCATATTTATTTCAGAGGATAAAGGTGAAAGTTGGATACAAACAGGTAAAGAAATTGAGAATTGGTTGGTATTCCAGGTTTTAGAAAGCAACAATTACTTATTCGCGAATGGTGAATCAGGTATTTGGCGTGCCGCAATTCCAGTTAAGAAATGGGAGCAAATAAGGCTTAGAATGGGTAGTTTGGCCAAACTGTCCAACGGAAAAATACTTATGGCTGAAAATGGTTCAATTCTCAGTACTGAAGATAATGGAGATCAGTGGACGCAGATTGCTGATTTGAAAAGTGAGATGATCTTTTTATATGAATTAGATTCAAAATTACTTGTTGCATGTGCTCAAGAGGATGGTGTGTATTTTTCCATTAATAATGGCCATGATTGGTCAAAATATAATACTGAAGGATTTGAACAAAATGCCTTCAGAACAGCCATTCGAACGCCTAAAGGTTCCTTGCTCTTAGGAACTTCTCGTGGAACACTTCGTTCTGATGATCAAGGCGACACTTGGGAAAATACCGATGAGAATTTCTTTGCATGGACCTTTACTAAATCGAATAATGTAATTTATGCAGGCGGATATGCTGATGGTATACATAAATCGATTGACGATGGCTTAACCTGGACAGAATTCAATTCAGGCTTACGAGAAGATGATAACTATTTAACCGTAACATCATTATGTGCCACTTCAGACTCTTCAATTATTTGCGGTACGCTTGGTGAAGGAATTTATAGGTTGGAATCTAATGACAGTATTTGGAAAGAATACAAAACTGGTCTAACGGATTTCGTAAATTTTGGAATAACAGAAGGAAGTAATAACACGCTCTATACCACTTCAGCCAAAGGAATATTTGAAAGAAAACAATAGAAAAAACAAGATAACACTGTGTAAAAATACATTAAAACGCATTTTACACTAAACGTTGCCCACAATTTGGAAAAAGCAACCTTTTTACTTACCTTTGACGTTAGTAACGTAAATCAATACTATGATTATTTCCTTTGGCTCGAAAGAAACCGAACAGATTTGGAACGGTATCCGAGTTAAAAAATTGCCGATTGAAATTCAGAGCGTTGGACGTCGGAAATTGAGAATGTTGAACAACTCACAAGACATTGCTGATTTAAGAATTCCACCCTCAAACCGACTTGAAAAACTGACTGGAAAATTAAATGAATTTTATAGTATTCGGATTAACAAACAATGGCGGATAATCTTCATTTGGGAAAATGGAAACGCAAGCGAAGTAGAAATAATTGATTATCATTAAAAAAAAGAAAAATGGAAAAGTTAGCTAATGTACACCCTGGAGAAATCTTAAATTACGAATTTCTTGAGCCATTGGAAATCACCGCATACCGACTTTCCAAAGACTTAAAAATTCCGCAAACCAGAATTTCGGAAATCATAAAAGGAAATCGCCGAATCACGGCTGACACAGCATTACGATTAAGCAAATATTTTGGAAATTCTGCAAAATTCTGGCTCGGACTTCAAGACGATTATGACATTGAAGAGGAAAAAGAATCGAAAAAATCTGAACTCAACGAAATAAAACACTACGGAAATAAAAACGTTGCCTAACACTATGTAAATGCAATGGCCCAAAAATATCAGGCTGGAAAGGGGCCACAGCATTTACAAGCCCCGTTGTAACAATTTTTGCAAAGAGAGAGATGACAATTGCTATTAAAACGAAGGTTCAAAATACAATCACGAGAACGAATTAATAAATTAAACCTAAAAAAAATGAAACATCAAGCATTAATATTCATTGCAATAGCGACTATTTTCCTGGTATTCAAAGGTAATGCCATGGATAAGAGTTCTCCACGAGTAGAAAGCTTCAATATAGAAAAAGATCTATTATTAGTACAATTTGATTGTAAAACTGATGTAGATGACCTTCATTCTGTTGCAGCAACAGCCACTTTATTGTCTGACCCTAAATTTTCAAATATACATTATCATGCAGTTGCTGGTACTTATGGTATTCAGGAAGGGCTGTATGTTCCACCAAATGATTTATTTCAGCTTGCCTTTGGAGACAACTGGTCAGATGCACATGGAAACTACAATAAAGCTGTTGAACAGGTTAAAGGTATAATTAAAACCACTTTCGCTAACCAGGGTAATATTTGGATTGCAGATGCAGGCCAATCTGATTTTACCGCCAGTCTGATAAAAGCTATTCAATCTGATTTACCTGAAATAAATATTTCGCAGCGCATTCATGTAGTTCAACATAGTGATTGGAATGAAGAAGTTACTGCACCTGCGAACTTGCAATTTGTAAAGGAAAATGCTGACTATCACAAGATACCTGATGGTAACGCAGTTGGAAATGGAACTCCAGGA
>JAGXIP010000249.1 GCA_024635585.1 Saccharicrinis sp.
GCCCCGGCCTGTTGGGGGTTCTCAAAAAATACACCATCGGTTTACCGGGCGTCATGATCAGTGCCATCAAAGGAAAACCCGACAACCGCTCCCCTGAGCGCAATCGAAGGGAACAACCAACAACCGACAACCAATTATTAACCCTTACCAATGAAGAATTCGGACTCATCAAACAATTAAGCGGTCAATTGTCATTGGAAGTTAATGACAAAGACGGCTATATAATGATGGCTGCAACAATGCCTGAAGCTATTTCATCAGCGGAATTAACACAGCGTGCGCAGGAATTATTGCAGCAATACATCATCAGTTTTAAAATTCAAAAATCTTCTGAGTCATTAAAATTTATTCAGGAACGCTATGCTGAAAAGGAAAAAGAATTCAAAGCTGCACAACAACAATTGGCACGTTTTAGGGATCGCAACCAATTTGTAAACACTGCCCTTGCCCAAACCACTTTAGAGCGATTGCAATCGGAAAAAGAACTGGCGCAAGGCGTTTATACAGAATTGGCGAAACAACTGGAAACACAACAAATACAGGTAAAAGAAGACACACCAGTATTTACCGTTTTAAAACCGGTATCAGTGCCTATTGAAAAATCAAAACCAAATAGAAAACTTATTTTGGTGATATGGACATTTTTAGGAGCTGTTGTTGGTTTTGGGCTGGTGTTTGGGAAAGATTATCTGGGGTCTTTAAAAAAGCAATGGAATGGGAGTCAGGAATTAGGGACTAGGGATTAGGGGTGTGTAAAAAATGAAGCTCAAAGCTCAAAGTTTAAAGCTCAAAGTAAAAATTCACCATAATTAACTCCCCTCTTGAGAGGGGGAGGGGTGTGTAAAAAATCAAGTCATTGCCATAAGGCGATAGCCGACGCGGCAAACTGTCTCTAAAGTATTGATGTTGCCATAATAAGCAACAGATTGCCAATACTGAAATAAATTCTGCACAAGCTCTTTTTCCAAAACTCCGCAATGATAAGACTGCAAGATTGAACAACTTCACGATTGCAAGACATCAAGACAATAAAATATAATACAAAAACACGCAATGAAACAAATTGAAAACAAAACAATTTTAGTGACAGGAGGTGCAGGGTTTATAGGCTCTAATCTATGCGAACACCTGTTAAAACACAACAACAAAGTAAGATGTCTGGATAATTTCTCCACAGGCAGAATGGAAAATATTGAACATTTATTTGCCAATCCAAATTTCGAATTAATTGGTGGCGACATCAGAAATCCGGAAGATTGTGCAAAAGCTTGTGAAAATGTTGAGTATGTATTGCATGAAGCTGCTTTGGGTTCAGTGCCACGTTCCATCATAGACCCGGCGACTTCCACCAATGTGAATATTTCAGGTTTTGTAAACATGTTGGTAGCTGCGAAAGATGCCAAAGTGAAACGCTTTATTTATGCCGCCAGTTCTTCCACTTACGGAGATTCAGAAGCCTTGCCTAAAGTGGAACAAACTATTGGCAAACCCTTGTCACCTTATGCCATCACCAAATATGTAAATGAATTATATGCCGATATTTTTTACAGAACTTATGGATTAAACACTATTGGCCTACGTTATTTCAATGTGTTTGGAAGAAAACAAGATCCCAATGGCGCTTATGCCGCGGTGATCCCAAAGTTTGTAATACAACTCATGCAACACGAAAGTCCGATAATCAATGGCGACGGCGAGTATTCAAGAGATTATACCTATATAGACAATGTGATTCAAATGAATGTATTGGCCATGGCAACTGAAAATCCTGATGCCTTAAACACAGTTTACAACACGGCCTTTGGAGAACGTACTACCTTAAATGAATTAATGGCTTCGCTAAAAAAACAGTTGGCTGTTTTTGACCCGGCCATCGCAACTATTGCAACCACCTATGGACCCAACAGAGCAGGAGACATTCCACATTCTTTGGCCAGCATCGATAAAGCCAAAAATTTATTGGGGTACAATCCACAATTTTCCATACAACAAGGCTTGGAAGAAGCTGTTTCTTGGTATTGGAAGCATTTAAGAGAGGTTAAAGTATAAAGGTGAAAGTTCAAAGCTCTTTAAAAAATTACACGGATTAACACGGATTTCACAGAGATTAGATGAGCAAACTATTATTCGAAGAAGAAACCTACAAAATAATTGGCGCTTGTATGCTGGTGCATAAAAATTTGGGTGCGGGTTTTTTGGAATCCGTTTACCACGAAGCTTTAGAAAAAGAATTTGAAACGCAGAAAGTGAATTTTGACAGCAGAAAGAAACTTCAAGTCTATTACAATAATGTGCCTTTGAAAAAATATTTTATAGCCGACTTTATCTGTTTCGATAAAATAGTCATAGAAATAAAAGCCGCTTCGTTTTTGCATAAAGACACAGAAGCCCAAACCATAAATTACCTTAAATCCACCAATTATCCCGTTGGACTGCTGATCAATTTTGGACAGTCCAGCCTAACATGGAAAAGATTTATCAATACAAAATAATCCGCGTAATCATTTTTAATCCGCGAAAATCTATATTTACATGAAAGAACAAATTAAAATCGCAATCATAGGCCTCGGCTACGTTGGCCTTCCACTGGCAAGACTATTCGCTACAAAATATCCCGTAGTAGGATTTGACATCAACCAAACCCGCATCAATGAGCTTAGGAATGGTCATGATGGTACTTTAGAAATAGATGATGATGTCCTAAAAGCAGTTTTGGTAAATGAAAATCCAATAAACTCCTCACCCTTCGGGGGAGGTCGGGAGGGGGCCCTGTTCTGTTCTTCAGACCTATCCGATATTGCAGTTGCCAACTACTACATCATCACCGTGCCAACGCCGGTAGACAAAAACAACCGGCCTGACTTAACACCTTTATACAAATCAAGCGAAACCGTCGGAAAAGTACTTAAAAAAGGCGATATCGTTATTTACGAATCCACCGTATACCCGGGCGTAACCGAAGACGAATGTGTGCCGGTCTTGGAAAAAGCATCGGGTTTAAAATTCAATGTAGACTTTTTCGCAGGTTATTCGCCTGAACGCATCAATCCGGGTGACAAAGAACATACCGTAGAAAAAATTATGAAAGTGACCGCGGGTTCCACGCCTGAAATCGGACAAAAAGTAAACGAATTGTATAAAAGTGTCATTACTGCAGGAACGCATTTGGCGCCTTGCATAAAAGTGGCCGAAGCCGCAAAAGTGATAGAAAATTCGCAACGAGATATTAATATTGCCTTTGTAAACGAATTGGCAAAAATATTTAATTTAATGAATATTGATACCCACGCGGTGTTGGAAGCTGCGGGTACAAAATGGAACTTTCTACCTTTTAAACCAGGATTGGTGGGCGGACATTGCATAGGCGTTGATCCTTATTATTTGGCACAAAAAGCACAGGAATTGAGTTACCATCCCGAAATCATATTAGCAGGCCGTCGTTTAAACGACAGCATGGGCGAGTATGTGGCTTCACAGGTAGTAAAATTGATGATTAAAAAAGGCATTACCGTAAACGGCGCCAGTTTGTTAATGTTGGGAATTACTTTTAAAGAAAACTGTCCCGATGTACGCAACACCAAAATTGTGGATGTGGTGGCCGCTTTGGCCGATTACGGCATCACCATAACCATTTACGACCCTTGGGCTAACCCGGCTGAGGTGCAGCATGAATATGGTTTGACTTGTCATTCCGAGCTTGCTTCCCCTTCTCCTTCGGAGAGGGGGTCAGGGGGTGAGGCCTTTGATGCAGTAGTTTTAGGCGTGGCTCACAAGGAATTTTCAATATTAGATTTAGCTTCCTTACAAAAAGAAAATAGCGTTTTATACGATGTTAAAGGAATTTTAGGTAATGAGGTTGATGGGAAGTTGTAAACCAACCAAAAACCGACAACTAACAACCAACAACCATTTGTATGATGTGAAGGGGGATTTTGGAAGTTAAGGTTGATGGAAAATTATAAAGCATATTAAGTAAAAGATGAAAAACATATTAATAACAGGAGGAGCAGGATTCATTGGCTCACATGTCATAAGATTGTTTGTGATCAAATATCCCAATGATCAAATTTTTAATTTGGATACGCTTACTTATGCAGGAAATTTGGAAAATTTAAAAGATGTAGAAAATGCAAATAATCACACTTTTTTAAAAGCAGACATCAACAATGCGGAGGAGATAAATAAGTTATTTGCTAAATATAAATTTGACAAAGTGATTCACTTAGCTGCAGAATCTCATGTAGATCGTTCTATTATCGACCCTTTGGCATTTGTGAGAACAAATGTGATAGGAACCGTTAATTTATTAAATGCGGCAAAAGAATGTTGGAAAGATGATTTTACTGATAAACTTTTTTACCACGTGAGCACCGATGAGGTATATGGCACATTAGGGGAAACTGGTTTGTTTACAGAAACAACATCTTACGATCCAAATTCACCTTATTCTGCAAGTAAAGCGAGTTCAGACCATTTTGTTCGCGCTTATGGGGAAACCTATAAATTGCCGTACATGATTTCAAACTGTTCTAACAATTATGGACCCAATCAGTTTCCTGAAAAATTAATTCCGCTGTTTATTCATAACATCGTCAAAGAGAAATCATTGCCGGTATATGGGGATGGAAAATATACACGTGATTGGTTGTATGTGGTTGACCATACAGTAGCTATTGATCTTGCTTTTCATGAAGGAAAAATTGGAGAAACTTATAATATTGGTGGTTTTAATGAGTGGCAAAATATTGATTTGATAAAATTGCTCTGCGAACTAATGGATAAAAAACTGGGCAGAGAAACCGGTAGTTCTGCTAAATTAATTACCTACATCAAAGACCGTCCTGGTCACGACAAACGCTACGCCATTGATGCCACTAAAATTAACAAGGAATTGGGGTGGAAACCTTCCGTAACTTTTGAGGAAGGACTCTCTAAAACCGTTGATTGGTATTTAGAAAATGAGACTTGGTTAAACAATGTGACTTCAGGAGCTTATCAGAAGTATTACGACAAACAATATCTATAATAGATTTCACGGATTCACGCAGATTACACGGAGATGAGCAAACTATTATTCGAAGAAGAAACGTATAAAATAATTGGGGCTTGTACGTTGGTACATAAAAATTTAGGAGCTGGTTTTTTGGAATCCGTTTACCATGAAGCATTAGAAAAAGAGTTTGAAATACAGAAGGTGAATTTTGAAAGTAAAAGGAAATTGCAAGTTTTTTATAATGAAGTGCCTTTGAAAAAATATTTTATTGCCGACTTTATCTGTTTTGATGAAATTGTAGTTGAAATAAAAGCCGCTTCGTTTTTGCACAAAGGCACCGAAGCACAAACCATAAATTACCTTAAATCTACCAATTATCCAGTTGGATTACTGATTAATTTTGGCCAATCCAGCTTAACATGGAAAAGATTCATTAACACAAAATAAAATAATCCGCGCAATCTGCGTAATCGAAAATAATCCGCGAAATCAGTTTTAATCCGCGAAAATCTATAAAAAACATGAAAGGAATTATATTAGCCGGTGGCTCAGGAACAAGGCTTTTTCCATTAACAATATCGGTCAGTAAGCAATTATTGCCTGTTTATGACAAGCCAATGATCTATTATCCTTTATCTGTATTAATGTTAGCGGGTATTCGTGAAATATTAATTATCACGACACCTCACGATCAGGAAGCTTTTATAAAATTATTGGGCGATGGTTCTCAAGTTGGCTGTAAATTTGAATATGCAGCGCAACCGGAACCAAATGGATTGGCGGAAGCTTTTATTATTGGGGAGTCATTTATTGGAAAGGATAAGGTAGCACTTGTATTAGGTGACAATATATTTTATGGCAATGGTTTTGGAACTTTGCTTCGTAGCAAAACGGATGTTAAAGGGGCTTCTATTTTCGCTTATCCTGTAAATGATCCGGAACGTTATGGTGTTGTGGAATTTGATGAAAACAATAAGGCCATTAGTGTAGAAGAAAAACCTAAAAAGCCAAAATCAACCTATGCGGTTCCTGGTTTGTATTTCTATGACAACAGGGTTGTGGAATTTGCGAAAAATGTAAAACCGTCTGAAAGAGGAGAAAAAGAAATTACCACTTTGAATCAAATGTATCTTGTGTTGGAAGAATTGGAAGTTGGCATTATGACTCGTGGAATGGCTTGGCTAGATACCGGTACTGTAGATGCCATGGATGATGCATCTGAGTTTGTGCGTGTTATTGAAAAACGTACCGATAAAAAAATTGCCTGTATTGAAGAAATTGCATACTTGCATGGTTTTATTAACAAAAAGCAAGCGATTGAAGTTGCTAAAAAATATGGAAAGAGTGGCTATGGTGACTATATTCTTAAAATAATAACATCATAATGGAAAGAGCACAAATAATCGACTTACCTAAAATTCTTGACCCCCGAGGTAATTTAAGTTTTTTAGAATCTGGGAATCATATACCATTTGAAATAAAAAGGACTTATTGGATCTATGATGTGCCAGGAGGTGAAATGAGAGGAGGCCATGCTTTTAAAGAGCAAAAGGAATTAATAATTGTGCTTTCAGGAAGCTTGGATGTAATTATTTTTGATGGAATTAAAGAAAAAAAAATCTCATTGAATAGATCATATTATGGATTATATATACCGAATAATCTTTGGCGACATATGGAAAACTTTGCAACAAATACACTTGCATTAGTAGTTTCAAGTACTTCATTTGAAGAGAATGATTATATAAGAGAAAAGGACGAATTCATAAAATTGAAGATAGATGAAAAAAACAGTATTTGATTGTTCTATTATTGAATTACCGCGCATCCTGAATAGATCTGGTAATATTACGGCTATTGAAAATAATATAGAAATTCCATTCGATACAAAAAGGATATTTTATTTATATGACATACCAGGAGGAGAAAGTAGAGGTTCTCACGCTCATAAAGATTGTCATCAATTTTTAGTGGCAGCATCTGGTAGTTTTGAAGTGCAATTAGATGATGGAAGGGTTAAGAAAACAGTCATGTTAAATCAACCATATAGAGGGTTGCATATACCACCAGGTATATGGGCATCAGAAGTTAATTTTTCGTCTGGAGCAATTTGCCTTGTACTGGCTTCCCATAAATATAATGAAAGTGATTATATAAGAGACTATAATGAATTTTTAAAATTTAAAAAATGAAGTAGTTTTGACGCAAATTAAACAGAATTTAAATATAAATTCTATTTATGTGTTAAGATTCAATAAACTAATAATTAAAAAAAACTTAATTTAATGGTAACCAAAAATGAAATTATTGAAATCATCTTCCAAAGCATTGAAGATATTAATAATGAGAACGGGATAGATATAGCTAAAGATGTTAATACTAAGTTATTTGGGTCAGATAGTGAATTAGATTCTATATTGTTAGTTAATCTAATAGTTGCAGTCGAAGAAAATATTGAAGAGCTTTCGGGTAAATACATACCTATTGCTGACGAAAGAGCTTTTTCTTCAGAAAATAGTCCTTTCAAAAGTATTGAAACACTTGCAGATTACATTAAAACATTGCTTGATGAATAATGATATTAATCCTCTTAAACCTATTATCCTTATAACCGGTTCTAGTAGAGGTATTGGGAATTATCTGGCAAATTATTATTTAAATAGAGGTTTTCTTGTAGTTGGTTGTAGTAGGAATGATTGTGATATTAATCACGAAAATTACAATCATATTATAGCTGATTTGTCAAATGAGGAAGAAATTCTAAATGTTTTTAAGATTATTAGAAAAGAACATAAGCGTTTAGATATAATGATAAATAATGCGGCTATAAATCCTGCAATTTTAAACGTTGCTTTTTTACCTTACAAAACAATTCAGAATATTTATGCTGTTAATGTTTTCGCACCAATTATGTTTTGTAGAGAAGCAGTCAAGCTGATGATTCGTAACAAATTTGGGAGAATTATTAACCTGGGGTCTATGGCAACGAAGCATGAGGTGCCTGGAGAAGCTTTATACACCTCAACGAAGGCTTCAATAAATGCTTTTACAAGGGTTTTGTCAAAAGAAGTTGCAAGTTCTGGAATTACAGTAAATGTTGTAGCACCTTCAGTGATAGATACTGAATTATCTAAAGCTATAAACAAAATTGCTTTGAAAGAAGTATTGAGTAGGAATGCAATTAAAGAATATGGTGATTTAGTCGATGTGTCTAATACAATAGATTATCTTATAAAAGAGGAAAGCAAATCGGTTACGGGTCAAATTATTTATTTAGGAGGGGTGTAATGAAGATTATAATTAAAAAAGTTACAGTTGGAAAATGGAAAGTAAATTGTTATTTGATTTCTTGTGAAAATGAAGCTTGGATTATTGACCCAGGAGATGATGTCGAAACTATTATAAGTAGTTTAAATTTAGATAATTATGATTTAAAGGGGATTGTAAATACACATAGTCATTTTGATCATATTGGTGCTGTAGCTGAAATTAAGGAAAGGTATAATATTCCCTTTTTTTTGCATTCTAAGGATAAAAGATTAGCAACACAAGGGAATCTTTATAGAAGAATGGTTGGGGATGAAACAATTTGTAAAACGCCAATTATAGATGAGTATTTAGATGATTTACCATTTTTAGATTTGAAAGGGTATGAAATATTAATACATCACACACCTGGTCATACTAATGGAGGAGTTTGTTTTGAAATAAACAATAATTTATTTACTGGGGACATGCTTTTAAAAAGTAATAGGTTTATACCTAATTTACCTGGAGCGAATAATGAATTAATGGAATTGTCTCTCAACTTTATTTTTGAAAAATTCAAAGGGTTTTTAATCAACCCAGGTCATGGTAAATCATTTATTTTAGATAATGATTCAATTAATAAATTTAAATTAATGATATAATGGGAATTATTATTAAACATATAGAATATTATTTACCTAAAAAGGTAGTCACAAATATTGACTTGGCAAAAGATAATCCTGAGTGGAATATCGAAAAAATAGAAGAAAAATCAGGAGTGAAAAAGCGGCATATTGCAGAACCGAATGAAACGGCTTTAGATTTGGCAATAAAGGCGGTGGAGAAAATATTTAGCTCTGGTGTTATTTCTAAAGATGAGATAGATGCAGTAATATTTTGTACACAAAGTCATGACTATGTCATGCCAGCTAATTCTTTTTTAATTCATAAGCATTTTAATTTCAAGCAAAATGTATGGACATTTGATTATAATCTTGCTTGTTCGGGTTATATTTTTGGATTAGCTATTACAAGTGGGATTATTGAAACAGGTTTAGCTAAAAATGTTTTACTAATTAATTCAGAAACGTACTCAAAGTATATAAATCCTAAGGATCGTTCTACTAGTATATTATTTGGTGATGGAGCGGCAGCAAGTGTTATTTCTACTGTAGATGTTGGTGGAATCGTTGATGTTATTTTGTCTTCAAGTGGAGAGAAGTTTGATTCTTTTTATATACCAGCGGGAGGTATGAAAACACCCAAAAGTAATGATACAAAAGAAATTATTGTTGACAATAGCGGAAATGTAAAAACGTTAGAGAATATTCACATGAACGGCTTTGCTGTTTGGCAGTTTATTTCTAAAAATGTTTCAGAACAAATTAATACTTTATTAGAAAGGAACCATTTGGGGGTGAATGATATTGATTTATACGTGCTTCATCAAGCAAGTAAATTAACCCTAGATTCACTTGTTAAAAGTTTGAAGTTAGATAAACATAAAGTCTTTTTGAATTTACAAGATGTAGGGAATACAGTTTCTGCTTCTGTTCCCATCGCGCTTAAAGATGCTGAGTTGAGTGGCAAATTAAAAAAAGGCGACTTAGTTTTGTTATCGGGATTTGGAGTTGGATTGTCATGGGGAAGTATTATAATGAGATATTAAAAAAATAGTTTTTATGAATATACTAATTGAAAAATTAAAAGAATATGCTGAATTTCCTGCTATTATATGGAATAATAAATTTTATAGTTACAATGAATTATTTGTAAAGTATAATGAGGCTTTAGCATTTATACACTTGAAAGGCGTTAATGAAGGTGAAGTAGTTTCACTTATTGGTGATTTCACGCCAAATACTATTGCACTAATGTTTGCTTTGATTCAAAATAATAATATAATTGTTCCTTTTAATTCTACAATAAAAGATAGCGAGCAAGTTAAATTTGATATTGCTTGTGTTCAAAAAACTATCTTGGTTAATGTTGTCAATGATAACTATAGTATTGAATTAAGAGATGATCAGGGAGATCATTCGCTTTATGAAATTATAAGAGAACGAAAAAAACCGGGTCTTGTTTTATTTACTTCGGGAACATCAGGAAACCCTAAGGGAGCAGTACATGATTTTTCTAGATTATTAGCGAAATTTAGCATTGGACGTAAGTCTATGAGTACTGTTAATTTTTTACTTTTCGATCATTGGGGAGGTCTGAATACGATGTTTCACACACTGTCTAATGGAGGTGTAGTTTTAACATTGCGTGATAGAAAACCAGATTCAATATGTGCTTTTATTGAAAAGCATAAAATTGAATTGTTGCCAGCATCACCAACTTTTTTGAATTTGATGCTGATGAGTGAAGCTAATAAAAGGTATGACTTGTCTAGCTTGAAATTAATTACCTATGGAACAGAACCAATGCCTCTGTCAACACTTGAAAGGTTGAAAAAGGCATTTCCAGAAGTAAAACTCCAACAAACATATGGTTTAATAGAATTGGGGGTAATGAGGTCTAAGTCCGAAAGCGATAATTCTCTTTGGGTAAAAGTTGGTGGAGAAGGCTTTGAAACAAGAGTTTTTAATGGATTGTTAGAGATTAAAGCCGAATCGGCTATGCTTGGTTACTTAAATGCTCCGTCCCCTTTTAATGAGGACGGTTGGTTTATGACTGGTGATGAAGTTGAAGTTAAGGGGGAATATATTAAAATTTTAGGCCGTAAATCTGAGATTATTAACGTTGGTGGTGAAAAAGTATATCCTCAGGAAGTTGAAAACATAATTCAAGAATTGGATAATATTGCTGAAGTGACAGTTTTTGGTCAAAAAAATTCTATTATGGGTAATATTGTATGTGCCAAAATAAGACTTATTTCCGATGAAGAGAAGAAAGTGTTTGTTACACGTTTAAAAATTCACTGTAAGGAAAAATTGCAATCGTTTAAAATACCAGTAAAAGTAATTATTGAGGATGAACCTCAATTTAGTGAGCGATATAAAAAGAAGAGACAGTAGTAGTTTATTAATCTATTTTATAATGATATTAAAAGGACAATTTGTAAAATTACGTCCAATAGCTGTAACAGATGCAGCAGTAACTCTTAAATGGAGGCTGAGTGATAGAGCTAGATTTATGCAGTCGGGTGCTAAAACTGTTAAAGAACAAGAAAATTGGATTAGAAATTCACTTAAAAAGGAGAACGAAATAACTTTCATCATTGAGTTCAATGATATTCCTGTTGGAATGTTTGCTATTTGTAATATTAATAAGGTTTATAGGCATTGTAGTATAGAAAGACTTTTAATAGGTGAAAAGGAAATTGTAGGGACTTATCCTATTGCTTTCGAAAGTGAATTACTCTTATGTGATTACATATTTAATGAGTTGGATATGCACAAGATTAATGGCGATATAATGGAAGATAATAAGGATATGATTAAATTTCGAAAATATCTAGGTTATAGTTTTGATGGTGTCCTTAGGGATCAGTATATCATTAATAAGGCATTTAAAAGCACATTATTGGTGTCTGTGTTAGAAAGGGAATATTTAAATAAATGCAGAAATAGATTATTGGGGTTGATTAAACTTAGTCAATTTTAATTTAAGTAGAAAAAATGATTAAATTTTTAGATTTACAAAAAATAAACGCTCAGTATGAGCTGGAATTAAAGGAAGCAGCCAATAGAGTTATAGATTCTGGATGGTATTTAATGGGAAAAGAATTGGAAACCTTCGAACAAAATTATGCTGAATTCTGCGGTGCAAAATATGTATTAGGAGTTGCGAATGGGTTGGATGCGCTTCGATTAATATTCAAGGCCTACATAGAATTAGGTGTGATGAAAAAAGGTGATGAAGTAATTGTACCCGCAAATACTTATATCGCTTCTGTATTGGCAATTTCCGACAATGGTTTAATTCCGATTTTTGTTGAACCTAATATAAATATCTATAATTTAGATTCCTCAAAAATTGAAGTAGCCATTACTTCCAAAACAAAGGCAATATTAACAGTGCATTTGTATGGTCAAAACTCTATTGATGAGCAAATGTTGGCTATATGTAAAAAGCATCATTTAAAATTGGTGGAGGATAGCGCACAATCGCACGGAGCGACATGGAATGGAAAAGTAATGGGAAGTATTGGTGATGCAGCCGGCCATAGTTTTTACCCTGGAAAAAATTTGGGTGCTTTGGGTGATGCAGGTGCAGTAACTACAAATGATGAAACATTGGCGAAAACCATTGAGGCATTGCGTAACTATGGTTCACATAAAAAATATGAAAATATTTATCAGGGTTTAAATTCCAGATTAGATGAAATACAGGCGGCATTTTTAAATGTGAAACTAAAACACATTCAAAATGATATTTTAGAAAGAAGGCGTGTAGCCAACTATTATTTGGAACATATTAAAAACTCAGCAATCATTTTGCCGGAAGTATTAAATGAGGAAGGACACGTTTGGCATTTGTTTGTAATTCGAATCAAAGAAAGAAATGCTTTACAAAAATACATGAATGATAATGGTATCCAAACACTGATACATTATCCAATTCCGCCTCATAAGCAACTAGCGTATAAACAATATAATAAGTTAAGTTTCCCTATTACAGAAAAAATTCATAGAGAAGTGTTGAGTTTACCTTTGAGTTCCGTAATGACCAAGGAAGAAATAGAAATGGTTGTTAAAGCATTAAACAATTATTAATGCAGGAAAACCAATCTTCATATCGATCAATTATGAAAGCAACCTCACTTTTTGGGGGTGTGCAGGTTTTTAATATTATTATCGCAATAATTAGATCAAAGATTATTGCTGTATTATTGGGTCCAGCTGGTATGGGAATAGTGGGGTTATTAACTTCAACTACGGGATTAGTAAGTTCGTTAACCAATTTTGGACTAGGTACAAGTGCCATAAGAGATATTGCAGCCGCAAATGAAAGTGGAAACCAACATAGAATTAATAAAGTAGTTACGGTTTTCAGGCGCTTGGTATGGATAACTGGGGTATTAGGTGCTGTTATCACTTTTATATTAGCACCTTGGCTAAGCCAGCTTACTTTTGGTAATAAAGAATATACTTTGGCTTTTATGTGGCTTTCTGTAACACTTCTTTTCAACCAGTTAGCTATTGGTCAAAATGTGTTGTTACAAGGAATGCGCAAATTAAAATACTTAGCTAAAGCCAATATGCTGGGTTCATTTATTGGTTTAGTTATATCTGCACCACTTTATTATTATTATCGCGTTGACGGTATTGTTCCTGCCATTATTTTAACAGCGCTTTTTTTATTAGCAATTTCTTGGTATTTTTCAAGGAAATTAAAGATTGAACATACAGCAGTCACTCCTGCAGAAACCATTTTTGAAGGAAAAGGAATGCTAAAAATGGGCTTTATGTTAAGCTTAAGTGGATTAATTACTGTTGGTGCTTCTTATATTGTTCGTATTTTTATTAGCAACACAGGAAGTTTGGAAGATGTTGGTTTATACAATGCCGGTTTTGCTATTATAGGCACCTATGTAGGATTGGTTTTTACGGCAATGAGTACTGATTATTACCCAAGACTTTCAGGTGTAGCGCACGATAACAAAATGGGAACTTTACTAATTAATCAACAGGCTGAAATTGCGCTATTAATTTTGGCCCCAATTTTAACCATTTTTCTAATCTTTATTAATTGGGTAGTAATCGTGCTCTATTCAACAGAATTTATTCCAGTAAATAGAATGATCCAGTGGGCAGCTTTGGGAATGTATTTTAAAGCAGCAAGTTGGTCAATTGCATTTATACTTTTGGCAAAAGGCGCCTCAAAATTATTTTTTTGGAATGAATTGATTGGGAATATTTATACGCTAGGCTTAAACTTGTTGGGTTATCATTTGTTTGGGTTGGAAGGGCTGGGAATTACATTTTTAATATCCTACGTTCTGTATCTTTTACAAGTATTTTTATTGTCAAAATACAAATATGGATTTAACTTTAGCCCACAATTTTATAAAATATTTGGTATTCAGTTGTTGTTGGGTATGCTATGTTTTGCGATTACAATGTTTGTTTCAACCCCATTGACTTATGTTTTAGGGTTGCCATTTATTTTAATTTCAGTTTGGTATTCATTTAAAGAATTGGATAAGAGAATGGATTTAAAAGGGATTATTAATAATTACAGAAAATAATAACAATGGAAATAAATACTTTAGGAAATAAACATGAAATTGAGGACAATGAAAATCATATAAATCCTTTGGTTTCTATAATTGTAATTACTTATAATTCGGCAAAATTTGTTCTTGAAACGCTTGAAAGCGCAAAAGCACAAACATACCAAAATATTGAGCTAATTGTAACTGATGATTGCTCAACTGATGATACAATTGAGATTTGCAAAAGATGGATAGAAGAAAATAATGCTCGGTTTGTTAAAACAGAATTAATTACAATTGAGAAGAATACAGGCATACCGGCAAATTGTAACCGTGGTGTAAAAGTTGCGCAAGGAGAATGGATTAAATTAATTGCAGGAGATGATATATTGGACATAAATTGTATAATTTCTTTTATGAAATTTTGTTTATCAGAACCTAAAGCAATGGTAGTTGAATCGATTTCACAATTTTTTTTGGAAGAATATTCCAAAGAAAATTTTACCAGAAGACAAAATTTTAGCGATAAACCATTTTTTCATTTAAAGAGTATTGCAAAGCAACAATATGAGATGTTATTAAGAAAAAACTTTATTCATGCCCCCAGTACCTTTTTAAAAATGCAGTTAATTAATGATGTTGGAGGATATGACGAGAGCAACAGATATATGGAAGACCATCCTCTATGGCTTAAAATTACTCAACAAGGAAATAAAATATTTTTTTTAAAACAGGTCACTGTATTTTATCGAATACATAATTCATCAGTTTTTGCCAGTTTTTCTAAGAAAAAATTATTCAACGATTTTTACTTAAAAAGAAGAAGTTTGGACTTAAAATATATATATCCTAATATATCGTTATTTGAAAGAACTTTGAAGCATATTGAATATTATAGAATAAAACTCATTGATAAAATTGGCTTTAATAGAAATCAATTCTTTTTTAAGCTATTAAATTATATTGCGTACCGGTTGAGTCCCTATAACATATATATAAAGTTAAAACTTAAAAAGCTGGAAAAACAAATAAATTTAAATGACAAAACATAATTTATTTTTATTGTTGTTCCAAATGAATATTTCGAGATTTTTAATTAATAGAAATTAAAAAGCATGGTTAATAAATGGGGTTAGACCAGTTAACTAAAGATTTAAAAGACTATATATTTTCTTTAACAAATAAAATAATTAATGTTCTCAGTTGTAATACCATTATATAATAAAAACCTTAGCATCCAAAATACTATTCAGTCTGTCTTAGATCAAAGTTTTGAAGATTTTGAAATTTTGGTAGTTAACGATGGCTCTACAGATAATAGTTTAGAAATTGTAAAAGCAATTAAAGATTATAGGATTAAAATTATTGACAAACAAAATGGTGGCGTTTCAAGTGCAAGAAATATAGGGATTAAAGAAGCCAAATACGAATGGATTGCTTTTTTGGATGCAGATGATTTATGGAAAAAAAATAAATTAGAATTGGTAAATAGCGCTATTGTCAATTATCATTGTAAAACATGGATTATTACTAGTTTTAAGACAATTTTTAGCAAAAGAACAATTGATAACACTTATAAAAAATCCGATTTTTTAAATAATATATTTGATGACTTATTGAACGACTTAAAAATACAAACAAGTGCAGTTATTGTAAACAAGCAACTTTTTTTACATGATGAGCGACTTTATTTTAGAGAAGGTGTTAATAATTCCGAAGATCGGGAAGTCTGGTATAAATTAGCTTGCTTAGATTCTTCTCCGTTTTATTTAAATGTTGTATTATCTGACTATATAATTGACCAATCGGGCAATTCTTTAACTAGCAAAAACATTACAAACTCTAAAATGCATTTCTTTACTATGCAAGAGAGATTAGTGGATTTCTTAAACGAAATTACTGATGAAGATTCAAGAAAATTAACTAAATACATTAATAATTTAAATAAAAAAATGATTCTTCATAGATGGGCTACTGAAAAAGTTTTTCCAGAATTCTATAAAAACCATTTGAGTAACTTGGAATATAAATTCTTTAGAACAAGTGTTTTTTTACCATTAATTTTAAAAAAATATTTTTTAAAATTTTATAGCATAATTAAATTTTTATAGTTTATTTCACTAGTAAAAAAACCAATAAACAATATCATTTTAAAAAGAAATAATTTCACATGCCATTAAAACTATTATACATTTCCTTAGTCATATTTCTAAGTGCATTTTACTTTACACCACCATTATTTATGGATAGGGAGGTAATGACATTATTATTATTTATCGTTTTTATTAGTTTATTGTTTTTCACTCTAAGAAAAGAAAAAGAGAATGCTTTAAAAGGCCAGTTTTTAAAGCATTCTACGCTTGCCTTATTAGGAATTCTCATTGTGCATTTTCAGTATTACATAGATTTTTTGATAGGCAATATCACTTCTATAGAGTTGTTTATTTGGGTCAATAACAGTATTGTGGTAAAAAGCATGATACTTTCTACTATTGGCCTACTCTCTTTTTTATTAGGCTATTTAGTCTATAAAAAAGAGAATATAGTTTTTTCTAAAGTCAATTTAAATAATAATTATCATACAAAATATTTAACAATCGCAGCTGCTATTGCATTGGCTATTTATTTTTATACCGTAAATCCTTTATATTTATTGGGATATTATGGTGCTGAAAGTATTGGATCAACAGCAACCTATGCGATATTGGTTTTTGAAATCATAGTATTTGCAAGTATCATTCAAAAGACTAGAAACATGGTTTTAAAAGGACATAAACCAAGTAGTTTTTTTAAGTATATCAAATCTTTGGGGTATCCTTTACTTATATTAACTGGCCTTTATTTATTGTCAGTTCTTTTAAGCGGTGATAGAGGGCCCCTTATAACGTATAGTTTGTGTTATTTTTCTGGATATTATTTTGTCACTAAAATTAAATTTTCTTGGAAAAAGGTATTGTTATTTGGATTTATAGGTGCCAGTATTATCACTATTTTAGGGGTTGTAAGATCACAGGATAAATCATTGGTTTTTTTGGAAAAAGTTCAAATGGCTTTTCGAGAGCAACCATTTAGGGAGGATGTTTCCTTTTTGCCACAAACAAAAGAACTTGCGGGTTCCGTAAAAGCGCTTCACCATGCCGTAGATTATGTACCTAAAAATCACGATTTTTTATATGGAAGGTTTCAGTTTCAGCAAATTATTGTTGCTGTTCCTTTTTTTAGCACCTTCACACCCTTAATATTTGAGGATACTTCAACTAAATATGCAGGCTCAGCATCATTTGTAACCTGGATATTTCAAGGTGATTTTCCAACTTACGGCAATGGCACATCGGTGATTGCAGATTATTATTTAGATTTTGGTTTAATAGGGGTTATTGTTGGCATGTTCCTTTTTGGCTATTTTATGCGATTTGCTGAAATAAAAATGTATGTTGAGGCATTGCCAAGTTTATTTACCCATGTGTTTTTTGTGGTTTATTTGAGTAGTGCAATTTATATTGCCAGGTCTTCTTTTTTGTTTGGCTTTAGAACAGTGGTTTGGATTTTTATTGTGTTGATTATTAACAGGTTTTTATTTAACAAAAATAATGCGTAAAGTAATTTTTGTAGTAAGTTCATTAAACTCAGGAGGAATTGAAAATTACCTACTTCGATTTTTAAATTTTTTTGATGGTCAAATTGAACCTATTGTGATTTGTAAGGGAAATGTTTTTGGTGAGCTAGAAGAGGGTTATAAAAAAGTTAGGCACATTCAATTGATTAAAATGAAGGTAGGTTATTTTAATCTTAATTCATATTATGCTATTTACACTATTTTGAAAAAAAGCAAAGCGCAAAGTGTATGTGATTTTACTGGTAATTTTGCGGGATTGGTATTGCTAATGGCAAATTTTGCTGGAATAAAAAATAGAATATCTTTTTATAGAGGATCCACCAACCATTTTAAGGAATCAAAAGTAAAATTACTTTATAATCTAATAATGTTACAATTGGTCAAAAGGAATGCTACCAAAATACTTTCTAATTCCTATGCAGCATTGGATTATTTTTATTCAAATAGAGATAATAATGATACAAGTTTTAAAGTGATATATAATGGTATTGATGCCCGCAAATTCAATTCAAATTTAAATAAATTTAAAAAGGAGGATTTTAAGATTCCTTCAAATGGGTTTGTTGTGGGGCATACAGGCAGATACAATGCTGCTAAAAACCACGATACAATTATTAAGGTTGCCGAAAAGCTTTGTGCCATATACCCAAATATTTATTTTATGCTTTGCGGAAAGGATACTGAAGTATTTTTGACAAAATACATTTTGAATAGTAGCATATTAAAAGATAAAGTCAAAATATTGGGCTATAGAAATGATATCCCAAAAATACTTCCGATTTTCGATATTTATTTTTTTCCATCAATTACGGAAGGCCAGCCTAATTCCTTAATTGAAGCGATGATCACAGGTTTACCTATCGTAGCATCTAATATAGAACCCATAATAGAAACGACACCTAATCTTTTGCACAATGAGTTATTAGATCCAATGGATGTTGAAGGGTTTTGCAGGAGAATAGAAGATTATTACTTAAATCCAATAAAGAGAGAAAATAATAATTTTTCTGAATGGGCGAAAATGCAATTTAAACCAGAAATTTTATTCAATCAATTTTATGACGAATTATAATATGAAGTTGGTTTTTGTAACAGAAGCAAGGTTTATTAAAGACGCACAGGGAAATTTTTATGGTGAAAGTTCTTTTAATTTTGAACTTTGGGAGCGCTATTTAACTGTATTTTCAAAAGTTATAGTGATGGCTAGGGTACGGAATGATGTTAACTATATTGGAAATACAAATCTTAAATCTTCAACTGAAAAGGTGAGTTTTATTGAATTACCTTATTTTATAGGGCCTTTACAGTATTTAAAAAATAGACGAGCAGTAAACGCTCAAATTAAGGAAAGTATTGATTGTATTGATGCCGTTTTTATTTGTAGAGTGCCAGGAACCATTGGTAACTTAGCCATAAAATATTTAAGACAACAAAAGATACCTTTTGGTTTGGAAGTTGTTGGAGATCCTTGGGATGTTTTTGCGCCCGGTAGCATAAAGC
>JAGXIP010000250.1 GCA_024635585.1 Saccharicrinis sp.
ACCATGGAGGGACCCGATGATGATTTAGTAAGTTTAGATCAGCATCATCATTACAATTTTTTTAATCCCAAGGCTGGTGTTTTTTATAGCTTAAATAAATTTCACCAAATGTATGCTTCGTATGCCGTGGCAAATAGAGAGGCCGCTCGTGCCGATTTCAAAGAAGCAAGAGGTGATGAAAAAGCCACCCCTAAACCGGAAAGGCTCAATGATGTTGAAGTGGGCTACCATTTTAATTCGACCAAGATTGCCGCCAATATCAATTTTTACTACATGTTTTACAAAGATCAGTTGATACCTACGGGCGAAAAAAGCAGTGTAGGTTATACCATCATGACCAATGTAGCAGAAAGCTACCGTACAGGTATAGAGTTGGATTTGGGTGTTCAGCTGTTGCCCAAGCTCAGATGGGATGGGAACGCTACTTTTAGTAAAAATATTGTAAAGGACTTTATGCATACTTTCGATCCGGATGGAGATCCAAAAACCGATAATAATGAACTAACTTATTATGGTGATACCCAGATAGCTTATTCACCTGGTGTGATAGCCAACAGCACCTTTAGTTTTGATGCCCTAAAGAATACTAATATTAAATTCATCACTAAACATGTGGGCGAACAATATTTCGATAACACCCAGACAGACTCACGCAAGCTGACTGATTATACCGTTTTTAACGCGATAGTTACGCAAGCGTTTTATCCTAGTTGGATGAAGAAAATTGAATTGCAACTGAGTGTCAATAATCTTTTAAACACCAAATATGTGAGTAATGCTTATGGTGGAAGTTATGCTTATAATGGTGAAGAAATCTTTTGGGCTGCCTATTTTCCACAAGCTGGCACCCATGCCTTTTTAAGAGCCAGGTTTTTGTTTTAGTAATTAATTTTATAAAAATTAATCCACCCAAATAGTAAAAATCCTATAAATCCTCTCCGTCGTTTGATGGAGGGGATTTTTTATGTTGATGTGAGTCAGACTTTAAAACCCATATTTGGTAAATAATGAATAGATTAAGCTAAATCAATCGTAATCCTACTGTTTTTTAAACAATTACTTATAAATTTGTCATTCGATTAATGCAACATCAATCTTTTATAGAAAAACAATAAAAAATACCATGCGAATTATTTTATCATCTTTATTTCTGTTTACATTTTTTCTTCAACCATTTAACGCACAAACAAAGGATGTATTTGGCAACAATATTCCTGATAAAAAAGAAACTATTACGAAAGGCGTTTCGTCAAAACATAATCGCACGGATGAAAATGGATTAAAACAGGGTTATTGGGAAAAACGTTTTAGCAACGGAAAACCTGCATACACTGTTACTTTTATTGATGATAAACCAGTTGGAACCATGACCCGTTATTATTTTAACGGCAATAAACAGGTAGTTATTGAATACGATGAAAACCAATATGGCGTGGCGGAATTATTTGGCGAAGACGGAAAGTTGACAGCCAAAGGCTTTTATAATGAAACCAATAAGGACAGTTTATGGAGCTATTTTTCGCCTCAAGGAATTCTATACACCACCGAAAATTATAAAAATGGATTAATGCATGGTGTTACGACTTATTATTTTAAGGATGGTAGCGTATCTCAGGAAGTAGAATGGAAAGAGGATGTGAAAGATGGACCATGGAAAAAATATCACGAAAACGGTCAAATAAAATTGAGCTCTGCACACAAAGATGACAGGATCGAAGGAGAATATATCATTTATTTTCCCAACGGAAAACCAGAGATCAAAGGTCTTTTTACGAATGGATTAGAAAATGGCACCTGGGTTGTTTATTCACCTGACGGCAAGGTAGCCTATAAAATAGAATACAAAGACGGTAAGACTTTAAATTCGGATAGGTTCGACGAAAAACAGCGTAAAATGTTTGATGAGTTTGAAAAAAACAAAGGGATTTTGAAAGATCCCGAGCAATTTAAGCACGATCCGGATAGTTATTTGAGAGGGAAGTAGGATGGCGGTTAGCTTATAGCCAGTGGCTTTTGGCTGATAGCGAGTGGCATTTAGGTATCCGGCAGTATTTTACTAAATATTATTCCACAGGACAGACTGACGCACCAATCACAAATAGTTGAATGTAAGTTCTTACATTGCCGTTCACTTTCCATTGCCGTTCACTTTAGTGAACGGATGAAGTTAATACATGCCAATAGGAATTTTAACCCCATTCTAAAATATTTTTTGTGTGTTGACAAAGGCTTAATTCAAAAAAATGGGTAAACAAAACTGTTGTGAAAAAAAAGATACACTTACATATAGCCCTCGTTATTGTGCTGGTATCCGGCATTAACTTAAGTGCACAAAAATATTTTGTATCCTTTACAGATAAAAATGCCAACAGCTATTCCATTGATTCGCCATCTGATTTTTTGAGTCAACGAGCCACAGACCGCAGAGTCAGGCAACAGATTGCCATCACAGCGCAGGATTTACCTGTTACGCAAAGCTATGTGGATAGCGTGAAACGCATGGGTGTTAAGGTGTATTGGGCATCTAAATGGTTAAATGGCCTTATTGTTGAAAGCAACAACCAGCAACTGATGGATACCATTACCCGGGTTGCGTTTATATCTGATGCTAAACTTATATGGCAACAAAATCCGGGAACTACTATCTCAAAATTTAAGGAGCCCAATGATAGTCCTAGCCAGCTCAAAAGTTCAGCAATTTATGGCACTACTTGGAATCAGACTGCTACGGTTAATGGGCAATATCTCCACCAAAACAATTACGAAGGCCATGATATGGTGATTGCCGTTTTGGATAATGGCTTTAAAAATGTCAACAACTTATCTACATTTGCTCACCTCTGGAATGAAGGGCGTATCCTAAGTGAGCGGGATATTGTTAGTCCGGGGAATGATGTTTATAACACAGATGAGCACGGAACCAACGTCTTATCCATCATGGGAGGGTTTTTAAATGGCGAATTTAAGGGCAGTGCACCCAAGGCCGCCTATCATCTCATACGTACCGAAGACAACGCCAGCGAATGCCCTATAGAAGAATACAACTGGGTAATTGGTGCCGAATATGCCGATAGCATAGGTGCGGATATCATCAATACTTCTTTGGGCTACTCCACCTTTGATGGTGATTTTAAGAATTACACTTATCAAGATATGGACGGCAAAACTACCATTGTAACCCGTGGTGCTCAATTTGCTTTTAGCAAAGGTTTGGTAGTGGTTTGCAGTGCCGGCAATGAGGGCGCAAAAACATGGGAAAAGATTACTGCTCCGGCCGATGGCAAAGATGTGCTCACTGTAGCCGCCATGGATTCCGACAGTATAAGAGCTTCCTTTAGCAGTTACGGCCCTACTTCTGATTTACGGATAAAGCCCGACATAGCAGCAATGGGCAAGGGAACTGCGTTGCAAAATATTTCTGGCTCGCTTGTTTTGGGCGATGGAACCAGCTTTTCGTCACCTGTAATTGCAGGTTTTGTAGCTTGCCTTTGGCAGTCCATGCCTCAAGTAAAAAATACAGAACTGTTGCAGTTAGTGCGCCAAAGCGCTCATATCTATTCACAGCCCGATTATTCCTTTGGCTACGGCATCCCAGATTTTAAAAAAGCACTTAGTTTAGGAAATAACATAAACAGTGATAAGCACGATGAATTAAAAATCTACCCCACTCCTTTCGTTGATTATTTATCCATCACAAGTTCTCAGGCTCTTTCTGTAAACAGTATAAGCATTTACGATTTAGCCGGCAATAAAGTCTATCAGAGGCAAGGTATCCAACGTCTGCCTTTGAAAATTAAGGACTTGCACATGCTGCCTAAAGGAATGTTTTTGCTTAAAGTAGAACAGTTGCGTGAAACCCAAACCTTTAAAATTATTAAAAAGTAAACTATGTCCGAATCTGCCTTATCTCTTTTTGAACTCAACAATAAAATAAAAAACACCATTCATGCTGCTTTTGCGGATACGTATTGGGTGATTGCCGAGATAAGTGAGGTACGCGAAGTGCGCAACGGACATTGTTATATGGAGCTGATAGAAAAGGATAACAAAACAGAACAAATCACAGCCAAGTCCCGAGCCAATATTTGGTCATATACTTACCGAATGCTCAAACCTTATTTTACCTCGACTACAGGACAGCAGCTCGTTTCGGGATTGAAAGTAATGCTGCGTGTGAGTATCGATTTTCAGGAGGTATATGGCTTTAGTTTAAATGTGCGCGATATTGACCCCACCTACACCTTGGGCGACATGGCTCAAAAGAAACAGGCCATCCTCAACAAGCTAAGTGAAGAGGGAGTGATGGATATGAACAAAGAATTACCAGTACCGCTCGTGCCACAAACAATTGCAGTTATCTCCTCTCCCACTGCTGCCGGCTACGAAGATTTTTGCAATCAGCTCAATAACAATGCACAGGGATATAAATTTTATATCAAACTTTTTGCAGCCACCATGCAGGGCGAACATACCGAACAATCTGTTACCGCCGCTCTGGATCGAATCTATCAACACGAAAGCGTGTTCGATGTGGTGGTTATCATCCGTGGAGGAGGTTCCACATCGGATTTAATGTGCTTCGATAATTATTGGATAGCCTACAATATAGCGCAGTTTCCTTTGCCTGTGTTCTCCGGTATAGGCCACGAGCGCGACGAAACAGTGGTTGATATGGTGGCACATACCCGATTAAAAACGCCCACTGCCGTAGCCCAGCATCTGATTGCTTTGGTGGCTGATTTCGACAACAGACTCAATTACAGCAGAGAAGCTCTCGTGGATATCACCCGTGAAATATTGGCCGACAAAAAAGCTATTTTTGAGCGAACTTCAAACAGGCTAAAGCCACTTGTAAAGAATGGACTAATGATTCAGAAAAACCATTTGGATCGACTGATTCGGCAGTTGGGAAATTCATCGGAGCGTTTTGTGGAAGGACGAAAAAACAAGCTCGCTCTGACAGCTCAGAGTCTTCATTCCATATCGCATCGCTCCATTCGTCAGCAGCAGAATCAATTAGACCAGGTATCCACCCGATTATCGGTTCGACTAAAGCACTTTTTTAATCAACAGCAAGGTCGACTTTTGCTTGCTCAAAAAACCAATGACCTTGTAAACCCCATCAACATTCTTAAAAAAGGATACTCCATTACCACCCTAAACGGCAAAGTAATAAAAGATGCCAAGCAGTTAACAACGGGCGATGTAATAACTACCCGGTTAAGTGATGGAAAAGTGGATAGTAGGGTGGAAAATTAGTGCCATAAGGAAAAAGAATAACCCTTAGAAACCCATGTGATATATATTGCATATTCGGTATATTATATATATTTGTTTTCCAAAAACGTTTGTTCATGGAAACCAGGAAAAGGAAATTAATAGATTTAAATCCAAATACTTTTAGAATTTTGTCTATTAAAGCAGCAGAAAAAGGTACAAACCTGAAAGGTTTGATAGAAAAATCACTCGATGCGTAGGCAGACGATATTGAAGAATCAGAAATGTATGCTTATCTAGTTAAGAAATATCCTGAAGGGAAAGAAATTATTTCCGAACAGGAAAAGAATTGGAGATTTAAGAACCTTCATGTTATTTCATATACGTATTGAAGGAAACACGGTTGTTTTCGAATATCTGATACCATGAGGTCAAGCATATAATAAAAAAACAACGGACAATCTTCGTCATAAAGACAATTAAATCAATTCCACAAAAAGTATATATAATCACATGCTAACCAATGGGTAAGATTCACACTTCTTAAAAAAGTCTCACAAAACCGTACATTTGAAATGACATGTTCAAACATACTTGTGAAAAATAATTGAGCTAGCATCTTCCCACGTTGAACACTAAACCCCTTGTAATCAATTATTTCACTATTTGGGATTTATATGATCTATAGCCATACACAGCAATAACAATAAAGCATATAAACGGCAGCACAAAGGAAAAATTTACTGCCGGCAAAAAGCCAACTCTACCCAAATCGATAATCGCGCCCTGCATTGGAGGCATTAAAGCTCCTCCCACAATTGCCATCACCAATCCGGCAGCACCAAGTGTGGCATCCTCGCTTATACCCTCTAATGCAATACCGTATATGGTAGGAAACATGAGTGACATAAATGCAGAAGTGGCAACCAGACAATATAAACCAAACATACCTTCGATTAATATTGAACCGGATATGGTGACCGTGGCGCCCATGGCAAACAACATCAGCAGTTTCCTAGAGTTAACGTACTTCATTAAAAAGGTACTTATAAAACGACTCGCCAAAAAGATACCCATGGCAACAATATTGTACATCTGTGCTGTGGCCTTATCTATTCCCAAATTTTCAGCATACTGAATAATAAAAGTCCAACACATGATTTGAGCTGCCACATAAAACACCTGGGCAACAACCCCTTCGCGATAGTTTTTACTTTTTATTAAGCGTTTAAAGGATTGCATTGGATGAACACGATGTGCATGCCCGATTTTAGGCATCTTTGACATCGCAATGACCACAATCATGATTATAACTACTAATCCTAAAATCACGTAAGGGTTACGTATAACCATCAGGTCGTTGGTTTTGATCGCTATTTTGGTGGCTTCATCAAGCGATGAGAAAATTAATTCGCCTGCCGCATTACGTTGTTTATCGGACTCAAGTGCTGCCAATACAACCTTTGATGCTACAAACATACCCAACAAAGAACCCAAGGGATTAAATGCCTGAGCCAGATTAAGCCGTCTGGTGGAAGTTTCCACACTACCCATTGACAAAATATACGGATTTGCGGTGGTTTCTAAAAATGCCAGGCCAAATGTTAATATGTACAACGAAACCAAGAAAAAACCGAAAGCTTCGTATTGAGCTGCAGGCCAAAATAACAATGCTCCGATCGCATAAAGAACCAAGCCCATCAATATGCCTTTTTTGTACGAGAACCTTTGTACAAACAATGCTGCCGGGATGGCCATAGTGGCATAACCACCATAAAATGCAAATTGTATTAGCGAGGCCTTGGCGTTGGATATTTCCATCACCGTTTTAAAGGCTGCTACCATTGGGTTGGTAATATCATTGGCAAATCCCCACAGAGCAAAAAGACTTGTGATAAGGATAAAGGGCACGAGATATTTTTTTTCTACAACTTTAGTTGATTTATTCACAATACGCGATTTTAAAAGTTTGTGCTTGGTGTTACTCCTTTTTTTAGGATAATATTTCCATACTTGGCTGTTTCGCCTGTTACAACAACAGCAAAAGCTTTTTTAGAGCGCTCATAAAAAGCAAAACGCTCTATCCTGTCAATGGACGGTGCATTCGGATTTGATAAATGGATGCTTTTTAAATAC
>JAGXIP010000251.1 GCA_024635585.1 Saccharicrinis sp.
CGAGAGGTTATCAGCCAGTAATCGGCCAAACCTGTTAAGCCCTGCCAATGCTTGGTTCCTTGAATATGATACTTATCGTCTTGCTTAACGCATGAAGTCTGCATCGACAAAGCATCGCTTCCATAATCGGGTTCGGTTATCATCAACCCCCCCATATTTTGTTTGGTCAAAAAACGGTTGAAAATACTTTTTTTAGCCTCATCGCCTGCATACTTACCTACAGGCTCCAGGAAAAGAGCGATATTGATGCCGAAGGTTAACGACAGAGGCAGAGATTCGTACGAGGCAGCATCCATCATGCCTATACATTCTTTCATCTCGACCCCTCTCCCACCGTACTCGGTAGGTATGCCCACCGATAAAGGGTTCTGTGCCATTATATCGCGCAGTACCAAGGCCGGGAAGCCCCTTTTTTGAATAAACTGCTCAATGTTGTCTCTTTGGTAAAATACACTTTTTAGTGTTTTTTTAAATGTATCCAGGTAATCTGAAAAGGGTACTTGTTCTTGTTCTGTGCTCATCTGCTGTTTGTTTATATTATTTCCTACAACTATGGGATATTAATACCACACAATTAAACAAATGTTCATTTGGTATGATTTTTTTAAACTTATTTCAGAAATAGTCGAGAGTCTTGCTATGATAGATACAGTTATATATTTAAAGTACAATATTCTTTAAGCCTAATATCTATAGCATTAATTTCTATCTTCATATAAAATTTAGGACTATGTTTTATATCGAACGCATTTCATTTAAATCACCTTCCCATTTTACTTTTCCATTAAACTTTAAAATTTCTTTCCTACTATTCTTTTTTATTACTTCATTTAGTGCATAATGAACCACATCCTTAATTGATTTATTTTGGGTGAGTTCCATGGCTTTTTTACCAGTTCTACATCAAGGTTGATATTTATACGCTTATACATCGCTGTAGTATTTAATGTATAATAAATATAGTCAATAAATACATATAAGCTAATCATGTTCTTTTTTAACATAAATAAGCAAGGCATAAAAGAGATAGCGATTCGCCACTGGCAATTAGCTATTAGCTATTAGCCATCAGCCAACAACTACCTTATCCTTAACAAGACTCAATATAAATTACTTAAATCCACATATATCGCCTTAAATATATCTATATAAATGTATACTTTTATTGAATCAATGCGTACACAAAGAAAAAATGTGACATAGCTGACAAATCCCTATTTCATTAATTTGGTCAAACCCATTCAGTTAAAATAAATTATACGTTCATGAACAGATTTATAACCTACGTAATTGTGATAACCGTCTTGGTATTGGTGTCGGTAAATTTGCTTCACCGGCCGGAGACTTTGAACTTATCGCAGTACCAATTAAAACAAAAGTATGCCACCAAAAAAAAGCCTTCGGTGGATCATACACAATTTGAGATATTAAATCGGGAGTTTGCTTCGCCTCAGGAAGTAACAATGGCCTGTTTGAGTTGCCATAACACCACACATGAAGAAATTATCCATAGCAGCCACTGGAACTGGGAACGCGTGGCCTATGTGGAGGGTAAGGGCATATCCAAAATTGGTAAAAAGAACGTGATCAACAACTTTTGTATTGGCTCCAATACCAACGAACAAGCTTGTGCTGCATGTCACATAGGCTTTGGTATGACCAGCAACACCTTTGATTTTACCAATGCTAAAAACGTGGATTGTATGGTTTGCCACGACGGCAGCGAGGAATACATCAAAGGAGCCGCTATGGCCGGTTATCCCGACAGGAGCGTGAACTTGGAAAAAGTAGCACAAAGCGTTAGCAGACCCAACAAAATAAATTGTGGCAGCTGCCATTTTTATAGCGGTGGCGGAAACAACGTAAAACACGGCGACTTAGAAGAAGCTCTGCTATCCTGCGACCGGAACATAGACGTACACATGGCACAAAACGGCATGAACATGTCGTGTGTAGATTGCCATACCGCCGAAAATCACGACATAAAAGGAAAGCTTTACTCGGTATCATCGAACGATGTTAATCGTCTGAATTGCGAAGAATGCCACACCTCACGCCCTCACCTCAACGATTTATTGAACCGTCATTACAATAGAATTTCGTGCCAAACGTGCCATATACCCACCTATGCCAAGGTTAATTCTACCAAGATGGCCTGGCGTTGGTCCGAATCGGGCAAACTGAAAGACGGCAAGCCTTACACCGAGGAAGATTCATTGGGCAATCATACTTACCTTTCGATCAAAGGCGAGTTTGATTGGGCCAATAACGTAGAGCCTGACTACTTTTGGTTCAACGGTCATGCGCAGCATTACGTCATTGGCGACCTCATAGATACCATTCCCGTTCAGATAAACCGTTTGCTGGGCTCGGCAAAAGATATGCACTCAAAAATTTATCCGGTTAAAGTTCACCGTGGCGACCAGATTTACGATCCCGAAACCAATATGCTGATACAACCCAAGCTTTATTCCCCCGAAAAAGGCGACAGTGCCTTTTGGGTAGATTTTGACTGGAACTTGGCAGCCGAAGCCGGCATGAAACGGATGGGACTGCCCTACAGCGGCAAGTACGATTTTATTAAAACCGAAATGTACTGGCCTATTAATCACATGGTTGCACCCAAAGACCAAGCCTTGACCTGTACTGAATGCCACACAAGTGAAAACGGACGCTTGGCAACCTTATCGGGATTTTATATGCCGGGACGCGACCGGAACCATTGGTTAGATTTATTTGGGAGCCTGCTTTTTTGGGGTTCCTTGATAGGTGTTTCTATCCATGCACTGGCCCGCATCATTAATTCAATACGCAAAAACGAAGTGGAAGCGGAGGAGATAAATACAGATAGTTAGATTTTGAGATGAAAGATTAGGGATTAGGGATTAGGGATTAATAGATTAATAATGATTAAGTTGAGAGTAGTCTTGACAATTTTGGTGACTAATGCAATCTCTAAGGGAGAAAGAGTTGCATTACAAATCTACCCCGGAGGGGTAAACCATAACTAGCCCCGGGTTTTAACCCGGGGTGGGTATGACAACATACCAATCCGACGCACCACAAATTGGATTATATAATGGCAGCAACCATGCGTCGGAACGAAGCACAATAACAATGAAACCAGCTTTATCATCTATACTAACACCTACATCTAAACACAATTGAAAAATTAAAATAGCAGTAAATTAAAAATTTAAACACCACATCAATGGCTAAAGTATATATCTACAAACAATTCGAGCGTTTTTGGCATTGGAGCCAGGCCGCGCTTATCTTTTTTCTGGCACTTACCGGCTTCGAGATTCACGATTCATTTCATCTGTTCGGATTCGAAAAAGCAGTAGCTTTTCATCGCTCGGCATCCTACCTTTTGCTGGGATTAATTGCTTTAAGTATTTTTTGGCACTTTACCACCGGCGAGTGGAAACAGTATATCCCAACCTTTTCGAAACTACGAGCTCAAATTGAATATTACACCGTAGGGATGTTTAAAGGTGCCCCTCATCCTACCATTAAATCAGTACGTAAAAAACTGAACCCTTTGCAGGCAGTTGTTTACCTGGGTTTTAAACTGGTAATGGCTCCCATGATTATTCTATCGGGTTTGTTATACATGTTCTATAAATCCTTCGATGTAAATAACATGGTGGTGGCGCTCAACATCCCTTTGGAGTGGATTGCGTTGGTACATACACTAGGAGCATTTTTGTTAATGGCCTTTGTTGTTGTTCATATTTATATGACCACGACTGGACATACCGTTACTACCAACATAAAAGCCATGATAACTGGCTGGGAGGATTTAGCCGGTGCGACCGGAGCGCATAATGACGAATCTTGTGAGGATAAGCAGATTTACGAAAATGAATTAGAAATATCTAAAAACAAAGACCATGAGTGAAAAACCAAAAAAATATATGAACCCCTATTTGGCTGGGTTCTTTTTAGGATTTGTGCTACTGGCCACTATTTATGTTACAGGTCGTGGACTTGGTGCCAGCGGAGCATTTAAAAGCGTAATGATACAAGCCGTTAACACCGTGGCTCCCGAACATGCCGCCAGCACCGCTTATTATGCCGATTACAATGCATCTAACCCAGAAGGCCCCATGAGATCGTGGTTGGTATTTGAGATATTGGGTGTTTTTATTGGTGCTTTTTTATCTGCTGTTGCGGCCAATAGAGTTTCACTTAAATTAGAAAAAGGCCCGGGCGTGAGGAACAGTACCCGGATAATTGCCGCCATCATCGGTGGTGCCCTATTTGGTTTTGGCAGTCAGCTCGGACGGGGATGCACCTCAGGCTCGGCTCTGAGTGGCATGGCCGTGATGTCGTTTGGTGGAATCATCACCATGCTCGCCATATTTGGCATGGCATATATGACGGCGTATTTTTTTAGAGGTTTATGGATTAAAAAACAATAACTATGGGACCCTTAATACCAGATATTATAAGTGGCGAATTCAACTTTATGATAGCCCTGATTGTAGGAATCGGATTTGGATTTGCCTTGGAACAAGGTGGCTTTGCTTCCACCAAAAAATTAGTAGGACTGTTTTATGGATACGATTTTACCGTCCTTAGAGTATTCTTTACCGCCGGCATCACCGCCATGGTGGGCGTTATCGTATTAAACCACCTCAATATGCTGGATGTTAGCATCATCTACATTAACCCCACCTTTCTGTGGTCAGCACTTGTGGGCGGGGCAATTATGGGTGTGGGATTTATTATAGGTGGTTTTTGTCCAGGAACCAGTGCTTGTGCCGCTGCTACTGGCCGTGTTGACGGATGGGCGTTTTTATTAGGTGGCATCATCGGTATATTTGCTTTTGGCGAGGGATTCCCTTTGTGGAAAGATCTTTACCTTGCCGAAAATTGGGGTCCCGTTTTAATGAATGAGCAGTTTGGCCTTAGCCGTGAAGCATTTGGTATTATCATGATAATGGTAGCTGCCGGAGCTTTTGTGATGACTCAAATTATAGAAAACAAAGTAAACGGTAAGGAAACACGTTGGTTTAAACCGGTCATCATCAAAAACGCCATTATCGTGGCCACACCCGTGCTTTTGGTTATTATGGTGATGATAACCCCCAACCGCACCGAGGTAATGAACAGCCGTATTGATGCAAAAATTGCCGCCGGCGAATGCAACCCCGAAATGATGGATGCCGACAAGTTGGCCTACGAACTTATGAACCAATATTACAAATACAACGTGATTGATGTGCGCTCGCCCGAAGAATTTGCAGCTTTTCATATCCCAACGGCCATAAATATCCCCTTGGAAGATATGTCCGAGCACGCAAACTTAGATATCGTGTTACAGAACATTAAAACCAATGTTTTTTATGGCGCTAATATTTACCAGTCGCAACGGGCCTGTATGGTTTCAAAGTATTTTGGCAAATCGGATAACTTTGCACTCAAGCTAACAGCCAATGAATTCAATAAACAGTATTTTCAGCTCGGTCAAATAAACTTTGAAGGATCTAAATCGGAAGTGGACTTATTGAAGTTTAGAAAAGAGGCCGGTGAAAAACTGACGGAAATAGGCGAATCCGTGGCCAACCTGGACAAACCGGTTGAGAAAAAGGAAACGCGGGTTAAAGGAGGGTGTAGTTAAACCCTTTTATAAAACTCCAAATACAATCGGGAGTACGGCTTTATTTGCTGTACTCCCTTTTTTAAGTCAAGCACCACAGAATAAATTCAAATATTTAACACTTATCATAGCTTTTATCCATAAAAGCCCTTAATTTTATACTTGCAACCCCTTCGAAAAAAAGCAAGTCATGTCAATGATATACCGTCCACAAAAATATAAGATAGAAGACAAAGCCAAGCTCCCTTTTATTGATGATAACGAAATCAATGAAATTCTACGAGAAGTACAAAGCCCTACCCAAGAGCAAGTGCGAGAAGTAATTCAAAAATCCTTGGCTAAAAACCGCCTCTCACTGCAAGAAACCGCTATTTTGATTAATGCCAACGAGCCCGAACTAATACAGGAAATAAAAAGTGCGGCCAAGGAATTGAAGCAAAGGGTTTACGGCAAGCGCATCGTCCTTTTTGCTCCCTTGTACATTGGCAACCTGTGCATTAACAACTGCACTTATTGTGGCTTTAAGGCCGATAACAAAGCCCAAAAGCGAACTACCCTCACGGATGATGATTTAAGAGAAGAAGTAAAATCGCTGGAAGATGCCGGGCACAAACGCCTAATTTTGGTTTATGGCGAGCACCCTAAATACAATGCCAAATTCATAGCCCAATCCGTAAAAACCGTTTACTCCGTAAAATCTAATAAAGGCGAGATACGCCGGGTGAATATCAATGCCGCTCCTTTGGATGTGGAAGGTTTTAAAATAGTGAAAGCATCCGGCATTGGTACTTATCAAATTTTTCAGGAGACCTATCATCATGAAACCTACTTGCAGGTACATAAAAGCGGACTCAAAAGAGATTACGACTGGCGCATCACTGGGCTCGACAGAGCCATGGAAGCCGGAATAGACGACTTGGGTATAGGTGCTCTGCTGGGACTGTACGACTGGCGTTTCGAGGTGCTAGGACTTCTAAGGCATGTCAATCATTTTGAGGCGGTTTTTAATGTAGGTCCACATACCATTTCGTTCCCACGCATCCAGGCTGCATCAGGAATTGAGGTAGATAAAAAATGGGCTGTTTCGGATGATGATTTTACCAAAATGGTGGCCATACTTCGTTTAGCGGTTCCTTATACGGGCTTGATATTAACGGCTCGCGAGCCCGCCTCAATCCGCAACGAAGTGCTACAATATGGTGTTTCGCAAATCGACGGTGGAACCAATATTTCCATGAAAGGATACTCACACTTAGAGGTTAAACAAGACATTGATGCGGAGCAATTTGAAATAAAAGACGACCGCTCACTTAACGAAGTAATGGAAGAATTGGTAGATACGGGTTTTATCCCCTCCTTTTGTACTGCCTGCTACCGACTGAACCGCACCGGTGAGCATTTTATGGAATTTTCGGTACCTGGTTTTATAAAACGCTTTTGCCAACCCAACGCCATGTTAACATTGGCCGAATACTTGGAAGATTATGCCCCCCTATCGACTAAAGAAAAAGGCTATCGACTAATTGAAAACGAATTAAAAAACTATGAAGACCCCAACTTTAAGGAGAAGTTGATGGAGCGTTTGCACAAAGTTAAAATGGGCAAACGCGATTTGTACTTCTAAAAAACACGCTATTCATGAAAAGATGAATAGCGTGTTTTTTTTAACTATTTTCCCACACGAATATTTTGTAGATTGACAAGGAAGTTTTTTCATAAAATCTCCCTATCTTAATGCCTATCTTATTATTCTACATCATTTAGAAAAACAACTATGTCAGACTCCAAAATCAGAATCCAAGACGCTTTAGACTATCATACCAAAGGCTCACCCGGTAAAATTGAGGTTATTCCAACCAAAGCCACCAAAACACAACGCGATTTGGCCTTGGCTTATTCACCCGGAGTAGCCGAGCCCTGTCGGAAAATTGCCGAAAATGTGGAAGATGTGTACAAGTACACCGCCAAAGGTAATCTGGTGGCGGTAATATCCAATGGCACTGCAGTGCTGGGTCTGGGAAATATTGGCCCTGAAGCTTCAAAGCCTGTGATGGAGGGCAAAGGCTTGTTGTTTAAAATTTTTGCAGGGATTGATGTTTTCGACCTTGAAATAAATTCTACCGACATTGAAGAATTTATCACCGTGGTAAAAGCGCTGGAACCTACCTTTGGAGGTATCAACCTAGAAGACATTAAAGCGCCCGACTGTTTTGAGATAGAGCGACGGCTTAAGGCCGAACTCAACATACCCATTATGCACGATGACCAGCATGGCACAGCAATTATATCCGGAGCAGCACTCATCAATGCACTAAAAGTATTAAATAAAAAAGCAAGCGATGTCAAGGTGTTGGTTTCTGGAGCAGGGGCTTCGGCGCTATCCTGCATTAAAATTTTCATCGAGCTAGGTGTAAATAAAGATAACATTGTGGTTTGTGATTCAAAAGGCGTTATCCGTTCCGACAGAGAAGAACTATCGCCCAGTAAAAAGGAGTTTGCCACTACTAAGGATGTACACCATATAGATGATGCCATTGTGGATGCCGATGTGTTCCTAGGACTTTCGCAAGGCAATGTGATGACGCCCGAAATGCTTTTAAAGATGGCACCTAACCCCATTGTTTTTGCACTAGCCAATCCTGACCCCGAAATAGATTACGATTTGGCCATGGCAACACGCAGCGACTTACTAATGGCTACGGGTCGTTCTGATCATCCCAACCAGGTGAACAACGTACTTGGTTTTCCTTTTATATTTAGGGGAGCTCTCGATGTGAGGGCTACTGCCATTAACGAAGCCATGAAGCTGGCTGCTGTTAAAGCCATTGCCCAACTTGCCCAACAACCTGTACCCGATGTGGTAACAAAAGCATACAATCTGGAAACCATGTCCTTTGGCAGAGATTACATTATACCTAAGCCTTTGGACCCAAGGTTACTCACCATAGTAGCTCCTGCTGTTGCTAAAGCAGCTATGGATAGCGGTGTGGCCAAAAACTCCATTACCGATTGGGACAAATACAAAGCCAGTTTGGTAAAACGCTTAGGCAACGACGACCAGATTATCCGCCGCCTCACCAACAAAGCCAAGCAAAATCCAAAACGGATTGTTTTTGCCGAGGCTGATGACTACAGAGTGCTAAAAGCGGCGCAAATAGCCTTAGATGAAGGCATCGCCATTCCTATTTTATTGGGCGATGAAGACCGTATTCATAATCTAATTGACAAACATCAGCTTGATTTACGCAACACCCAAATCATTAATCCACAGAGTAAGGCAAGCGCCCAAATGGTCGAACGATACGGAAAATTGTTTCACGAGAAGCGGAAACGACGAGGTTATAATCCCTACGAATCAGAACATGAAATGACAAAGCGGAATCACTTTGGTTGTATGATGGTAGAAACAGGTGAAGCAGATGCCATTATTTCGGGTGTCAGCCGTAAATACACCCAAACCATAACGCCGGCATTACAAATTATTGGCACCTCCGATCCCGACAAAAAAGTGTCGAGCATGTATTTGATGCTTACCAAACGCGGGCCTTTGTTTTTTACCGATACCACCATGATACCTAATCCTACTTCGGAGGAGCTAGTGGACATAGCCTATCAGGCCGCAAGTGCCGTGCATAAAATGATGAACATTGTACCTAAAGTAGCCTTTTTGTCGTACTCCAATTTTGGTTCTTCTGATGATTCGGAACCTAAACTGGTGCGCAAAGCGGCCGCCCTGATGAAAGCTAAACATCCTCATATTATTTCGGATGGTGAAATACAAGCCAACTTCGCCTTTAATCAGCACGAACTGAAGGAAAATTACCCCTTCACTTCTTTAATAGATAATGAACCTAATGTGCTGGTTTTCCCAACCCTTTCGTCGGCCAATATTGCCTATAAATTATTACAGGTAATGAAAAGCGCCGAAGCCATAGGGCCAATTATCTTGGGTATGAAACGTCCGGTGCATATCCTGCAAATGGGAAGTTCGGTACGCGAGATTGTAAATATGATTACCATTGCCACCATTGATGCGCAAATTAAAGGAGTAAAAGGCAGTTCTTAGTTTCTTTAGACATTGAGATGAGAGATAAGATATATTGAGATGAGAAATAGGGCTTTCAGTTGAATCTCTGTAAAAACAACGCGAGTACCAACTATGCAAAGGCCTTACGTAAAGTAGTCCACGTGATGGCGGCAACCAAGATTAACCATACGATAGCCCACGCTGCCTGTGGTAAAAAAGGTAGTATTTCAGTAAATCTGGCCAAATCAGACGAAGGGCCAGCGTTATAATCCATCAATATATAAATAATACTAGCCGTTCCAAGGATAACCAACCAATTGGCTGCACTTGCTTTTGATTTTTTACTCATCCAAAATAATAGTACCGAAAAAAGAATTAGCAATATAGAAGTAAATATAGAGCTGAACCACCAAACTGCTGTAAACAGCATAATACCAACAATTACATATAGTGTTATTACGCTTATTTTGGGTTTGCAAATACCTATATACAACAACAGGTTTCCGAACAAAGCACTTCCAATGTAACCGCCCATCAATATCAACAACCGAATGCCACCAGCTGTTGCTGCATAGCCCGACCCATTGGCGTGGATAAATACTTCGCGCACCTCACCACCAGTCAATATGGCAAAGATACCATGACCCAGCTCGTGCAAAAAAGTAACAAATAAGCTGATGGGTAAAACTATATACACCCCATAAGGCACATAAAATTTGAATACCCAAAACAGCACAGCCGTTAAAATAATCAGGAGTATTTTCGCTTGCATGGTTAATTCGTATATTTTTGGACCGCAAGATATAAAAATGCCAGCTTTTGCCCAGTAGCTTTGATGCAAGATGTGCTTATTTTACGCTCCAACTCTACGCTGTATTTGCTATATTTACAGGCTTATCAGATAAAGTCACACAATGCCAATAAAAACCAATACCATTCACATTATCAAAAAACAATTACAATCGCTGCCCAAAGAGGTGTTGATTGAGCATTGCTTGAGGATGGCTAAATATAAAAAAGACAACAAGGAACTGCTAAACTACCTGTTGTTTGAGCAAGAATACGAAGAAGATTACATCAGCGAAATCAAAGTCGATATAAACAATGCATTTGCCGGAATAAATAAGGAGACTTTTTATTATGCAAAAAAAAACATTCGCCGCATTCATAAAATGACCGTTAAACACATCAAGCATTCTGCCAAAAAGGAAACTGAAATAGAGCTGCTAGTATTTTTCTGCCTTCGAATGCGAAATTGTGGTGTATCGTTTAAAGATAGTAGGGTAATGACCAACTTATACCAGCGACAGATAACTAACATCGAAAAAGCACTCCGCACCCTTCACGAAGATATTAGGATAGATTATGAAGATGAATTAGACGAAGCAAAAAAAGGACTTTACTAAGACGCTCATTACAATCCGTTGAATATTCAAGCAATTATTGAACAACCTTAATCTGAAAATAAAAAGTAGAACCTTTGTCAACCTCCGATTCTACCCACATGCTACCCCCCAATTGGTTCGCTAGGGCTCTTGCTATTGGTAATCCCAAACCGGTTCCACCCACCTTTTTTTTGTCGGTATATTGTACCTGTTCAAACCGTTCAAACACCTTGCTCTGCTTATTCTTTGGTATGCCAATACCGGTATCAGAAACATAAAACTGCAAATAATCGTTTTCGCATTTACACCCACATTCCACCGCACCATTTTCAGTGAATTTTAGCGCATTTCCAATTAAATTGACGAGAATTTGCTTTAATTTAACCCTGTCGGTTTTAACAATGCCCAAACCATCATTACAAGAGCATTGTAGGTTAAACTCAATATGTTCCTTGTTGACCTGTTTTCCATATTCCTTAAAAAACGTTTGGAGCTCGGCAAGCATTTCGGGGATATTACAATCCTCTATATTCAGCGCCAATTGTCCCGATTCAATTCGGGAGATATCCAGAATATCATTTATAATATCCAATAAATTTTTACCCAATTTGTTTATTATCTCCGAAAAATATTCTAAGTTATTTTTGTCGTCGTAATTTTCTGCCAGCAAACTTGAAAACCCCATAATCCCATTCAACGGCGTCCGTATTTCATGGCTTAAGTTCTGCACAAATGCGGTTTTAAGTCTATCACTTTCTTCTGCTTTTTCTTTTGCTACCAACAAGTCTTCATTTATTGTTTTGTATTCTTCATATAAAGCTAAATATTCTTGATTTTGGTTATGTAACTCCTGCGTTCTTAATTCCACTATTTCTTCAAGCTCTTCATTCAATTTTCCCAATTCGTTTTGATAGTAGATGCGCTCTAACTTTGCCGAAACAATTTGGATAATCTTCTCAAACAATGGTAATCGCTCAGCCAGATCCTCGCCATTTTTATCGTTGACAAAAACAAAATATCTATCCTTTATTATTTCAGAATCGAGATGAATTACTACTGCCTGTTCGGCTTTAAAATTAGCTGCTGGATACTCAAAAAGGAAGCCATCGTCTGATTTATCCAACACGAGCATTTGGTCAGATCCTATGCTTTGTCTAATATTTTCAGGAACGCTAAATATAATGTTAACCGAATCTTCGCTACTAAAAAGTGCATAGCTGCTAACACAACTAAAACCATTATATTTAAAATCAAACAAGCCCGAGAATTGAATATTCAGCAATACGGATATACTTTCTAAAGTATTTAGCCATAAGGCATCCATATCCTCATCAGCATTTATTTCTTCAAAAGCACGGTTTAACAAAAGGTTCTCTTCTGCCTTTGCTGATAATGCCTCATTTTCAAACTCTAGTATTTTAATCTTTGATTCAAGTTCAATCAAACGTGGGTTTAAGTTTTCCTTCATAATTACTTAAAAAAATTCAGCATTGAAATGGATAATTTTTCCGGCTCATCTAATTGTATGTAATGACCGGCGGTTTCGATTCTAACAAGCTGACTATTCGGAATATCGGCATGAAGTTTTTCGGAAATTGAAGCCGTTAAATATACATCGGCCTCGCCACGGACAATTAAAACCGGAATAAGTAATTGCCTCAGTTCTTCTTCAATTTCAGTTAAATTATTATTGTCGAGGCACTTGGCAAAATGCAAAAAACCTTTTCGAGCCAATGGCGATTTCATGGGCTTCCAAAATAGATTCATCATTTCGCGGGTTAAATGCGCTTTATGATACACACCTCTTTTAACAATCAGTTCAAACATACCTAAATCGAGCGATGCCATGGCTATTTGCCGTACTATTGGTGTTCGCATAGCAACAATGGGCTGTACTGGCCAAAAGTTATAGGCTACCGAATTTAGCAAGGTTAAATCATAAAGCAAAGTAGGATAATTAACTGCGAATATCTGTCCAATACCCCCTCCAACATCATGACAAACCATGTGTAATTTTTCAATACTAAGTACTTGACAAAAATCTTTTAGTAAATGAGCCTGCCGCTTTAATGAAAAATCCTCGTTTAAAGGTTTATCCGAATCGCCACAACCCAGCAAATCAACAAGGACAATATCGTATTTACCATTAAAGTAAGGAACCAAATTCTTCCAAATAAAGGAATAAGTAGTTATTCCGTGCACAAAGAGCACAGTTTCGCCCAATCCTTCACGGTAATATGTGATTGAATTATCTTGTACCTGAATCACATGAGGGCTTTCGAATATATCCATTGCTTGGAATTTGAATTATCCTACTATTTGAACTCACTCAAGAGGCTGCATTTTTTTAATATATCGCCATTGTACAAAAAAATAATACTAAATATAACTAATTATTCTGCAAAACTGTAACTACTCAGCAAGCATCAACTGTCAATAATTAAGGTAATATGCTTTGGATATTTTGGGTGTAGGAAAATTCCGAGTTGTTCTGTTCGGTTGTCACGGTCTGGATTTTAAAAACATAAATTATTGAGTATATTGTGGATAAGTTAAGGCTTCGTGTTGATAACCTAAGCC
>JAGXIP010000252.1 GCA_024635585.1 Saccharicrinis sp.
GCATCCAGCAGGATGATCATATCTCTGTTAAGCATGGTCGCACCTCCGTAGAGCCATGGATGGTAACATGCGTTCACCGCCATACGTGCCGAAGTTCCATCCACAAAAAAATTCTCAGGGCTAGGTTTCGATATTGAATAACGATCTAAAAAGTCATTTTCGTTACACGCAGTTGCTAGAAACAACAATGCTATCATTGGTAACCACAATAGCTTTATTAATATATTTTTCATAGTAATTTATTTTATTTATTTTTAAAATGAAGCTTTTAACCCAAGGGTATATGTACGTGGCTGAGGAACACCAGTTAAAGCATCGGCAGAAGTGTCCACCTCTGGGCCATCATATCCTGTAAATGTATATACATTCTGCACACTTACATACAAACCCAAACTGTTGATTCCAACTCTGCTTAATAAATCTTTTGGAAGATTGTAGTTTAAGTTCACATTGTTGATTCTGAGATAAGAAACATCGGCCAACCAAAAATCAGAAATTTCTAAGTTCTTACCACTTTCGTCCTTCGAAAGCCTAGGCCAAGTTCCATTGGGGTTTTTTGTTGGGTGATACCTATTAAGTACTCTGGCATCTTCATTTCGTGCCCATGACGACATAAGGAAAACCAGATCGTAGGCATCATTATTTCCGTAATACATATCAAAACCTTTAGCACCCTGAAGTTGTATTTGGAAGCTCCAATTTTTATAACCGATGGTACCAAACGCACCATAAGTAAAATCAGGATATGGATCGCCAATTATTGTACGATCGGCCGCATTAACTTTGCCATCAGGTGCACCTGTTAATTTACCTTCGGTATCATAACCATTAATATCTTTTATGGCAATATCTCCAACTTTCTTTTTACTAAAATCTCCATTCTGATAGATAGCTAAATCGGAAGCATTGTAAATAATACCATTTGTTTTGTATCCAAAAAAAGAATTAACCGGATATCCTTCCACATTTCCTTCTGTTTTCATATCTCGTCCTTCCAAATCAATCACCTCGTTTTTAACATGTGAAAGGTTTATACTGGCATCGTAGTTCCAATCACCTTTTTTAGTGCGGTAACCAAGTAACAGTTCAAAACCTTTATTTCGTACTTGCCCGCCATTTACAAAAGGAGTTCCCGATAATCCATTCGAAGGGGCAATAGGATCGTTGAAGATTTGCCGATAAGTATTCTCAATGAAATAATCAAAATTGGCATATACCTTAGAGTTGAAAGCGGTAATGTCGGTACCAAAATTAGTCTTTTGTGTCTCTTCCCAAACCAGCTTTTGGTTTATCGCATTGGTAAGTGTATAACCAAGTGCACCACCTTCCGAAAGCACTGCGCGTCGGTCATTTAGTGAAGGACTAGCATAGTTATCTAAACCTAAAACGTTTCCAACTACACCAACGCTAGCCCTAAGCTTTAGGTCGTCAATAAAACCAACATTATCCATAAACGATTCTTCGCTTAAACGCCATGCCAATGAGGCTGACGGGAAAACACCAAATCTAGTTGCTTTTGGCAAGCGTGAAGTTCCATCACGACGAATGGAAGCAGAAGCTAAATACTTGCTTTTGTAACTGTAGTTAGCCCTACCAAAAATTGAAACAAAAGCCCAATCATCAAACTCATTGTCGTTCAACTGGCTTGCTGGATCGCCTGCTGTGAGGAAACGGATATCGTTATTAGGCGTACCCGTCCTACTCCCCATTAAATTCTCGGTACCACTATCTTCCCAAGAATATCCCAACAAGGCTTTGATAGAATGATCCGTATTAAAGGTTTTTTCATAATTCAGCAAAAAATCACTAATCCAGTGTACCGTTTCTTTGTATTCTTTTTTAACTGAGTTAATAGTAGACCCTTCCCAACCATACATAGGATCAACCCCAGGTTCAAAATCAGATTGATAGGTATTGCTATAATCTAAACTACCACGTGTTGTAAAATCTAAACCTTTAAGTAGGTTAATGGTAAAATAGATGTTTCCTTGCATTCCTTTTCCTACCGTTTTATGCTCCGTTTCTTTAGCCATCCAAACCGTATTTTGGTGCTTATGCTCTAATCTGTCGTCGCGTATAATACCATAATCACCATCGTCTTCGTAGGCTCTCGTTATAGGTGTTTTTATTAAAGCGTAGTTATAAGGTTTCTTATCGCCTTTTTTTGTATAAGTGTACAAATTAAGTGAATTACCAAACTTAAACCATTTGTTGATTTTATGGTCGGTATTAAGCGTAAAAGAACTCTTTGAATAGGCGGTTTCAATAACCATTCCTTTTTGGTCGAGATGATTGGCAGAGATAAAATAATTGGATTTTTCAGAGCCTCCCGATACCGATATATCATAGTTTTGAATAACGCCTGTTTGCATCATCAAATCTTTCCAATTGGTATTTACACCCTCGTACAGAGGTAATGATCCTCCCCATGGAATAGCTAAATTGGCATTTTCGTGCGATTCTGTCCATAAATCTAAAAATTCTCCTGCATTTAGTAATTCAGTTTTCAAATTACTTTCAGTTTGAACACCGTAATAAGAGCTAAAGTTTACCTGAGGTTCAGTTCCTTGCGTACCACGTTTTGTGGTTACCAAAACCACCCCATTGGCAGCACGTGCGCCATAAATTGCCGCAGCAGATGCATCTTTCAATACGGATATGGATTCAATGTTATTGGGGTTTAAGTTGTCGATATTGGAGCTAATCACCCCATCCACAACAAATACAGGAGCATTGGTTCCATTGATAGATCGAGTCCCTCTAATTAAAACCTCAGCTGATTCGCCTGGTAAGCCTGAACCTGAGGTGATGTTTATACCAGGTGACCTACCTTGCATGGCTTGCAGCGGATTAGTAGCCGGTATTTTATCAAAACCTTCGGTAGAAACCGTAGTAATTGAACCGGTAAGGTCAGCCTTGCGCGAAGTACCGTATCCCACCGCAATCACTTCGTCCAAACCAATTGTAGAGGGCTCCATAACAACGTTGATGGTTGTACGCCCGGCAAGGTTTATTTCCTGAGTTTTCAGCCCAATAAACGAAAACACCAGTGTTTCTGAGTCAGTTGTGTTTCGTAAGGTATAGTTACCGTCAATGTCGGTAATGGTTCCCACGGTGGTGCCTTTAAACACGACTGTGGCCCCAGGTACGGCTTCTCTTTGGCTGTCGGTTACGCTACCTGATATGGTTTCCTGCGCCTGCATGGCGAAGGCACCAAAAACAAGCAGTGACAGACCTGTGGTTAATAATCTTGATAGTTTTTTCATGAAATAGATTTTTAAATTAATAATTAAAAGCAAGCATTATATTTTCTGATAAAGGATTCTAAAAAGTAATAATCAGCATATACTAAAGGCACATCAACTTCAGATTCATGCGCTTTGGAGCCTGTTGAATGCTTTAACAGAAACCCAAAGTTCGTGGAGGGTGCTGCCAAATATGCGGCGGAAGCCAAGGACTCAAACATATCGTTGGCGCATTTAAGATACACCTCTCTACTGTTGGAGTATTCCGCCAGCTCGTAAAGTGCCGAAGCCATAATAGCAGCGGCAGAGGCATCACGGGGTTCGTTGGGCATTTCGGGTGCATCAAAATCCCAATACGCCACTTTATCGGCAGGCAAACGGGGATGATTGATGATGTAACCGGCTATTTTCTCAGCCTGTTGCAGAAATCTCACGTCGTTGGTTTCGCGGTAAACCATGGTATAACCATACAAAGCCCAGGCCTGTCCACGCGACCACGCCGATTCTGGAGAATAACCCTGATGGGTGGTGCGCCCTTCCACCTCACCGGTTTCCGGATCGTAATCCACCACGTGGTACGAACTCATATCTGGTCTAAAATGGTTTTCCATCGTTTTAAGGGCATGGCTCACGGCAATATCTCTAAAGATAGTATCGCAAGTTTCGCGCGAAGCCCAAAACAGCAATTCCAGATTCATCATATTGTCTATAATCACCGGAAAATCCCATTTGTCCGCGTTATGATCCCAGGAGCGGATGCAGCCTACCTGAGGATTGTAACGCGTTATCAAGGTACGTGCCGATTGCAAGAGCACATCTCTATAATGAGGGTTTTTGGTTATTTCATAAGCCCGGCCATAGCTGCAAAACATTTTAAAGCCCATGTCGTGCGTTTTACCATTGTTCTTTTCCTGTTCGAGTAGCTCGGTAAATTGTATGGCCTTTTGTTTCCATACCGTATCCTTGGTAAGTTGGTACATCATCCGAAGTTCGCCAGCAAAAAAACCGCTGGTCCAATCACGCGTAGGCACCAATTGTAAAGTACTATCTTCAACCGTGCGGGGCGCAACAAGCTTGTTGTTAGCGCTCATTGGAGCAGTCAAACTTTCTAAGGCAAAAGTTAATTGCTTTTCGGCATAGCGTGTTAATTCTTCTCTAGGGCTTGTAGCCTGTTTTTGCGTACAAGCCACCAACATAACTGCTGCGGCCAACGATAATAAAATCTTATTCATAATCAAGTCTTTAAAATTACCTTCCTAGTGGGAGGCAGTGTTTTTATTAATCCAAATTAATTGAGGTTTCAATTCTTCGTTTACTACGCGTAGCATACCTATTCCGCCCAAGTGCGCTATGCGGATAAAGGCACGTCCGTTGGCCATCTGTACTTTCCTGGATCCTTTTGAAGTTCCCAAATCGGCCAGCATCTGCCCGTCGCCTAAGTATTCAAATTCTGTCCAGCTTTTATTATCTAAACATATAATTCCATTGCTGTCTTTCAGCACAACTTCTACTTCGGTAATCCCTGATTCTACTTCTTTTAAAGTATAATCCAACTCCTTGGGTGCTCCCCATTGGCGTGTTTCGTAATCAAAAGTAATAGCATGGTTTACGGTGTACTTACCTTTTTTAGCCACCACTTTTAATTCATTTTGTCCTGGTTTAAAAACCAAGTTCCAATGTAATCCGGCTGCGGGATAATTTTGCGAATCACGTTTTTTAATACCTACACTCTGCCCGTTTAGGAAGAGTTCGGCCTTATCGCAATTGGAATAAACTTTCACAAGCTTCTCCTCCCCTTCTTTGCCCCATCGAACGGGCCAGGTGCTCCCATAAATATGTGCCATGGGTTTTTCTGTCCAGTACGATTGAAATACGTAATAACTTTCCTTGCGTGTCAAATCGCGTTCAACCACACCTTTCTGATTCATGTATGGAATAGGATTTTCGGGTCGCACGGGTGTGCTAAAATCCTTAAATGGCCAATAGGCTGTTCCGGTGAGCTTAGGCATTTTTTCCTGTTCTTTTAAATGCCAGTCAATAAGGTTACAAGCATAAGTCACTGTCCAGTCACCATCTTTCGATACCCTTGCATCGCCGCCATAAAAAGCAGCCTCTGAAGCCCGTTCGTCGGTACCCCGGCCGGTGACAATGGCATCAAGACCTTTTTCGGGATCTTCGGAATGGCGTAAGGTATGGTGGCTGGCTCCCCACTCCATATGAAAGAAGTGATCTACATCCTCAATCCATTTTTCGGAAGTGGCTTTGTACTCCGTAAACTTACCTCTGTACCAGCCAGCCCATATAGAGGGCGAATATACATCTACAATATCTTTACAAAAATCACATCGACGGATTCCGGTTTTACGGCTATTATCCAATTGATGAGCCAGTGCGTTTAATTCGCTCATAAAGGTACGGATGGAATCCTGATCAAAGTAGGTAAAATCGCCAGGCCAATCATTCTCATTACCCAAACCCCAAATAATGACCGATGGATGGTTATAGTGTTGGGTAATCATATTTTTTAACATGCGGCGGGCTTGCTGTTTATATATCTCACCACCCAATCCGCCACGACACCAAGGTATCTCTTCCCAAACCAATATGCCCAGACTATCGCATAGTTGCAATACTTTGGCCGACTGCTGATAATGTGCCAAACGAATGAAGTTAACGCCCATATCTTTCATCATTACCATTTCCTTTGTCAGGGTTTCATCGTTTATGGCGGCACCCGATCCTGCATGGTCTTCGTGACGATGAGTACCACGCATTAACAGTCGTTGGCCGTTAAGCATAAAAGGGCCGTTCTTGATAAATTCAAAAGCTCGGAAACCTGTTTTTTCTGTAATTGCGTGTTCTCCCGAATCGGATTTTAATGTTGCACTAATGGTATATAAATCAGGCGATGCAGGCGACCATAACTCTACCTTAGATACATCCCAGCTAAAAGATTGACTCTCGGCGTCCTGCTTTAAAGTTTTAGTTTGAATGATTTTACCTTGGGGCGACAAAAGATTTAAGGTAAGGCTGTAGTCCTTCTTATCGTCATTATTTATCGCCACCTTAACATCCAGGCTTCCTTTGTTAAACTTGCTGTTTAAATTTGTACTCAACTTAATATCGCTAATATACGTACGAGGTACGCGAACCAAATTTACGGGACGATACATACCTCCATATATATTAAAGTCGGACAGATCGGAAGGTATCATCTCCAAATCGCGTGAGTTGTCGCAACGCACTAAAAGTGGTATTTTACCAGCGTAGTTCGTTTGCAAGTAATCGTTATCGGCATATTTTTTAAGTGCGTCCGTTATATCTACCCACCACTCATCGTAACCACCAATATGGCTTCCAACTTTTTCGTTAAAAATATAAACCTCTGCTTTTTGGCCTACCCCTTCAAAATGGAGCAATACTTTTTCAGAAGAAGATACATCTATATCCAAAAAAGTACGATACCAGGCGGGACCCTGATAGTAATTTACGTAAGGATTTACCGCATCAAAGGCATTGTAACAATGGGGCACCTCCACTTTTCCCCAAATGGGCACCGCCTCCTGCGAGCCCTCCTTTGCAAAACGGGTACCTTCCCACACTCCGCCCAAATCACTACGGAGAAATTCCCAGCTTTTAAGTTTTACAATATCTTGGCCATTAACTATTGCTGTAGTAAAAAACAATAGAATAAGTAACACTAAATTCTTCATGCTTATATATCTAAATAATTGTTTGCTAATGTTAATATAATCCCGCGCAAAATTTTAAAACATTGGTATTCATTAATGAAAGATTTGTAACCTTTTTGTAAAAAATGTAATAATTGTAAGCCAAATGTTACCTATTTGCTATTTTGGGGATATTTTGACAATGAATTGTTTAAGTATAAAAACAACAAAAATTACATTCGTTTCTTAATTTACACTTTACCCGCCTCCTTACTATTAATAAAAAACTGATACTTCGTACAGATAGAATTTATTTTAACTTTGATGTTTAAATACCTTTAAAAACAATGAAAAAACTGATTATCTACGGCTTTTCACTTTTGATATCATTTTATACCCAGGCTCAAGTAGAAGACCTTCACTTTACGAGAGTTTCTCCGCCCGGTGGACTCAATTTTCAGCATATACATAACATTACCCAAGACAAAGAAGGAAATATATGGATGGGAAGTAACCAAGGCGTATATAGATATAACTCCTCAGGCTTTATTAGGTATCACCACAACCCCACCGATATGGGCAGCTTGCGTAGCGACATTGTAAACCAATTACTTGTTGACAAGCATAACAAGATATGGGTAGCTAACAATTCGGGATTGGACATTTTTGATAATGCAAACCAAAAGTTTATCCACTTTAATTATGCTTCTAATGGAGTAAAAACAGTTAACCGTCCCATTTACAGTATTGGGATAGACGGTCAAAATAATATTTGGATAGCTGACAGCCGTGGATTGGGCTGTATAGATACCGTAAAGCATGAAGTGAGCTACATTGATGCCGAAGCTTTTGATACCATACCTTACCTGATTTACTTCGACAAGGAGAATAAAGGTTGGGTTGGCACTAATAGTGGATCTATCTATCAATTTAATTCCAACAATAAAAAAACAGATAAGATAATAGATGGCCCAGGATCCAATCCTCGGGTAATTTATGTCGAAAATGATAGCATTTATGTAGGATACCAGAGTCATGGCGCCAGGCTTTATAATACAGATGGACAATTGATGCGACATTTTGAATATAATCAGGAACCAAAATGGGACATTAAAAATGTGAGTGTGCGTTCTATTTTGAGGGATAATGTTGGTAATCTTTGGATAGCATCCTATTCAGGCTTGTTTGTAGAGAGAGATGGTGAACTGCACCGGATAAATAGCGAAAACCAAGATGCTATTCCCAATAAGTCGTTTTATTCTGTATTTCAGGATAGATCGGGTGGTTTATGGTTCGGAACATGGTCGGGCGGCTTAATCTATTACAACGTAGCAGCTAATAATTTCATGCACTTCAGTCATACGCAAACATCAGGCTCTCTTTCCGACAACATCATCAGTTCGTTTGTGGAACTGGACGATGGAAGCATGTACATAGGCACCGAAGTAGGAGGGTTAAACAAGTATTGGCCACAAACCGAGAAGTGTGAAAAAATAAGACTAGGCAATACCGACGAAATAATAAATATTAAAGCCCTGAGTATCGACAAAGATGGAACAGTATGGGTTGGCACCTACAGACATAAATTGTGGTACCAAAAAAAGGGATCGGATACGTTTGTGCAGATGAACCCAAAAAATCATCCCAGCTTCCCATCTCAAATTGAACATGTGTATGCCATAGCACCTTGTAAGCAGGGAATATGGATAGGTACTTTTGGCAACGGGGTGTATTTTTACGATTTTAAAAAGAATTCCTTCACATCGTTTAACAACATGAATATTTCGGAGGAAGTTCAGCTAACGCGCTTTGTACGAACATTGCATGTTGATTCTGAAGATGGTTTATGGGTAGGTAGCAATTCAGGAGTATCACGCTTTTATCCAGATGAAGCCTCGCAAGTTTGGAACGAAACATTTCACGATCCTTTGGGCCATGTATATTACATCCATCAAATGGACAATAATGAAGTTTGGGTAGGAGCTAAAGCGACAGGTATCCATCGATACAAATACAAAGAAAAATCTATTGCAAATTTAGGCACTGATTCCTTATTTTTGGGTAAAGATGTGTATGGCTTTGTAGCCGACCAGGACAAAAATGTTTGGATTACCACCAATACGGGTTTATATTTTTATGATACCCTTAACCATAATTTAAGACAGTTTAATGAAATTGACGGGATACAAGGAAACCAATTTAACCCCCAATCCATTTTTAAGGATGATAAAAATAAGCTATATTTTGGAGGCACCAATGGCTTTACCGTAGTAGATCCAAATAAGTTAAAAACCAATCTTCGTCCTCCCAAGGTTATTTTAAATTGGTTATCCGTTAACAATAAACACAAACTATATCCCGAATTTAATACCGCAAAGGATAGCTATAATCCGCTAAAGTTTGGATACAACAAAACATCGTTCAGGGTTACTTTTGCTGCTGATAATTATTTACTTGCAGGTAAAAACAGGTACAAATATAGATTGGTGGGCATATACGATGAATGGATTGACAATGAAACAGACAACCAGGCCGTTTTTACGAGCATCCCTTCGGGCGATTATATTTTTGAAGTTAAAGCAGCCAACAACGACGGAATATGGAACCAGAATCCCACCACACTTCCCGTATCAATTAAACTACCGTGGTGGCGCACTACGCTTGCTTATTTGATTTATTTAGCAATCTTTGCAGCTATTTGGCGCACCATATATAATGCACGCAGGGATCGTATGGCGCTTAGAAAAAGTTTACTGGTATTAAAAATAAAGCAAGAGCAGGAAGAACAGTTGCATGAGGCCAAACTTAAATTCTTCACTAACGTATCGCATGAAATGCGAACTCCGCTAACCCTTATATCGGGGCCCTTGAATTCGGTTATTAGCAAGGAGACACTATCGCAGAGTGCTTTACAAAAACTAAAGTTAATACAGCAAAACACAACCCGTTTGCTCACCTTAATGAACCAGGTGTTGGATTTTAGAAAACTTGAAAAAGGATCCAATAAAATCCTACTGTCGCAAATTGATCTGCGCGAATTGCTACAACAATGTATTGGATTCTTTGCTGAGGAGGCTAACGAAAAGGGCATCAGGTACACCTTAACGCAACCCTTAGATTTTACGGTGCAGGGCGACAGGGAAAAACTGGACAAGATTTTTATAAACTTACTATCCAATGCCTTTAAAAGTGTAAAACAAAACGGTTTTATTGATGTAAAAGTGGAGAATAAGTCAGTCCTCGGAGACTTAAGTTACCAGCATCATATCAAAATGGGTCAACTGCCCGAAGAAGAATATGTGCAAATAAGCATCATAGATTCGGGATTAGGATTCGACGAGAAGATGCAAGACACCATGTTTAAAAGGTTTGAAAAAGGATACGGAAACGAGATAGGAACAGGTATTGGCCTGTCTATATGTAAGGATTATGTATTGTTACATCATGGCCAAATTACTGCATCGGGCACACCGGGCAAAGGTGCTTGTTTTACGGTAACATTACCGCTTAGTCAAAACGAACAATGGATACCGCAGCAGCCTCCATCGCCCTTGCATGATGACTGCAAGGAAGTAAAAAGTTTGGAAGAGTCAAAACCCTTGGTCCATAGAAATGAGGAAGGTGTACCATATCGTATTTTAGTGGTGGAGGACAATGATGAAATGCGTAGATTTTTAATAGATATACTTTCGACCTATTATTTTGTAGATGAGGCACCAGATGGTGCCCAAGCCATTGCCCAACTGAATAACGAAGCCTACGATTTGGTTCTGTCGGATGTGATGATGCCCGAAATAGATGGTTTTGACCTCTGCAACAAAATAAAATCCACCATAGAGCTTAGCCATATCCCCGTTGTGCTGCTCACGGCGCTTTCGTCGGATGCCAACGAAATTAAAGGCTTAACAACAGGTGCCGATGATTATATCACCAAACCTTTTAGTGAGAATTTATTGATATCGCGCCTTTCGAATCTACTAAAGCAAAGGGAAGACTTAAAACTGGCTTTCCAAAATTCATTTATACACGACCAGAACGTTCAATCGCAGGGTAAGTTAGAAAATTATTTCCTCGATAAAGTTTCCGATATCATAAAGGCAAATGTGAGTAACGTTGATTTTAGCGTGGAAACGATGTCAAGCGAAGTGGGTATGAGTCGTGGGCATTTGCACCGAAAGTTAAAACAGCTTACCAACTACTCTCCCAACGAGTATATCCGCTTGATTAGACTTAGGGATGCCGCAAAATTGCTTAAAGAAGGAAATTATAATGTGGAGGAAATTGTGTTTATGGTGGGCTTTAACTCGCCCTCGTATTTTACCAAATGCTTTAAAGAGCAATACGACAAAACTCCCAAACAGTATATGCAAGACCATATACCACGGTAAAAACTAACGGATAATGATTGAAAATCTCCCCGAAAATAGGATTCGGGGAGAGATAAAAGAACTACTACAAAACTATCTTTGTAGTTTCAACGCTGCCATCGTTGGCAACATATTTAACAACATATATCGACGAAGGAAGAGTTAATGGCAAAATGGCATTTCCATCCACTTTTTTGCTTATCCACTGGTGCCCTGTAATATCATAGATGGCAACCGTACCCCCCTGCTCATTGTTCAGTTGTAATTGCTGTCCGTTGAAAGTAATGTTTGCTGTTTCATTTTCCGCATTTTTTATTGCTGTTGGCGTTCCAGCCCAAAGACCTTCCCACGATTTTGAAACCCGGATACCACTAATATCTGCACCCACGTTACGCTGACGCAACACAATGGCAATATTAGCTTCGTTGCTGGAATCAAAATCACTTGCCACATCTGTTGCTACCGCCTTGGCGCCGGATTGCTGAGCTTCGGTCATACTCATGTCGGGGTTTAAATACAAGCTTATCACATCGTTGTCATCACCTTCCACACGCTCATATACAGCCACCATCAAGTAAGTTGTATTTAAAGCATAAATGCCATCAATATTAGCAACGGCACTTGAACTAGAAGAGTTTTTGGATACACTAAACTTAAGTTCCGTATCATTATCCAGCTCGGCAAAAACACGGCCCCGGGTATTATAACTTGTGGTTCCCTGATATCCATCAAAGGAGAAAAAATCGCGGATTGAGGTTTTTGCACCATTAAAGTTTATAAGGAACGAGACGTACAACTTATCCGAAATACCCTCGGAAGTAACACGACGGTGAGAGATGTGCTGGCTACCATCGTCATTGCCTTTGGCGGCATCTAAAACTACCGAATTGCCTTGCTCCGAAGCTATATATCCATCATAAGTTAAAGCACCCGCTTTTATTTTTGGGCTTGTACCCAAACGCTCCGAGTCCTTAAATGTGGGGTACCAAACATTGGGGTAATCATAGTTACCTTCAGCATCATAAGCAACTTCCAGGTCGTCGCCATCCGAGTAAGCGGAAAAATCCTCAACAAATACCACTTGTGCATGTGTAATCATACCAAGGGATAAAACAGTCATTAAAGTAAATA
>JAGXIP010000253.1 GCA_024635585.1 Saccharicrinis sp.
CCCGAGGTAGTGAGCACTCTTCCTTCAAGGGTGTCGCCAGTACTCATTAAAATTGCGGCATTATTGGCAATAATAGTTCCTTTCATTGAAGTTCCTGAAGCCATGCTCACCAAACCTTCGACTTTCCAAAACACGTTGCATGCTAATGCCCCGTTCACTAATTTTATTTCCGAATCAGCGTTGGTTGAAAGTGGTGCCTCAATTTTAAAGATAAATACAGCGTTGGGATTATCTTCTGCATCTAAAGTCAAGTCTAAATTCAATGTTGTTGCAGAAGGAATAGAATACACACCCGCGGTAAGAGTTTGCCCGTTTCCAAGCAAAGGTGCAGGAAAAAAAGTTGGAGTTACACTGACAAGTTGATTGTAAGCAATAAGCAAATCTGCCGCACATTGTGCGCTTTCCCCATCTCCATCATGCATAACACCATTTACATTTCCGAAAGCAGTGCTGGAACCATTGTTTGTGCCAACATTACCCGTTAACTGCGAAATACCTGAATTACTAACTGCACCATTTGTAGAAAAAAGTACAAAATTAGCCGCAGTGCCCAAATCAGGAGCTTGTGCGAAAATTATAGCAGGAAATAAAAGCAAAATAGCTGATATAAATGAAAGCTTTAATTGTCTTTTCATATAGTTGTATTATTTGTGAATAAATTTTCACCGCACAAACTTACTTAAATTATTTATTTTATGTACTATACTACACTATAAATATATTAATACAAAACATATCATTTTTTGAAAGAAAAACATGATTAATGCCTATTTAACCTGTATTTAATATGAATTCATACATAAGAAATAGCAATTATATAATTATTTTGACATTTCTTATGTTTTGTTTCATTATTACTATTTAATTATTATATTATTATTTTTTTATATTAGTGCGTTTATAAAAAGGAGTTTATTCTAGAAACGACTGTAAGCAGTTACGTTCCTAGTGAAAACTTTGAATACGGAATGAGATGTCCAAACCCGGTATCAATTATTTTTATTTTACCCTATTTCCGAATATCTTTACCCACCTATAATTAAAGCCACTAACTAATAGCAAGTCCATGAAAACACATTTCATCGCACTAATTACTGTATTGTTCATCAGCCAGATGGCTCTAACACAGATTACAGAAAAGGATCCCTTTGAAAAGATGGACCAGGCGTATGAGGCCAAGCGGCAGGCCATGGAGCAGGACTATGAGCAAAAGACGCAGCGTATGCAACAAGCTTACGATGACAAGATGAAACGCATGAACGATGCCTTTGAGAGCTATCTGAAAAGGGGCTTTAAAGAAGTGGAGCAAACCGAAAAAGAGGTAAAGCCTGTTGAGGAACCCAAACCCACCGAGCAGCCTAAGTTTGAACCCAAAGATAATGTTAGTGCGCCGAGCAAAATAGGCGAAGCTACTAAGCCTATTGCCCCTAAAATAATATTGGAAGATGCCCCTGCCTATTCCATTACTCCACCTATCGCTATCCCCCAAGGGATGGAAGTGTACAAACAGGCTCTGAAAGTAGATTTTTTTGGAAGTTCCGCTTCCCTTTTCGTGGACAAACGAACATCAAATCTGGATCTCTCGACTGTAAAACCAAAAGCTTTTGCCTCCTATTGGGATGATTTTACGGATACCTACTATCAATTATATATTGAATCGCTACTGGCTTATGCGCAACAAACCAACTTAAACGACTGGGGCATTTATCAAGTCATTGATAAATCGGCGAAGCAGCTTTTCACTACTTCCAATAACCGCGAATTGTGGAAATGGGCTATGCTGAACCAAGTGGGGTATCAGGCTAAGATAGGATACAGCGGCAGTACTGTTTGCCTGATGCTTCCTTTTATACAACAGGTATTTGAAAGGCCTTATTACAGTATTGCCGGAACTAATTACTATCTTATTGACAAGCAGTTGGACAAGCAAAAGATATATACCTACGAGGATAACTTTGGTGGTGCATCCAAAAAGATAGATCTACACCTCCCCTACAGCTTAAATTTTACCAATGCATCCAACGCTGTAAACAAAAGCACAAAATTGCCTAAGGAGAACGAAGCCTTAACGCTACCTTTAGACAAGACCGTGATGGCTTTTTTAGCCAGTTATCCACAAACCGACAACACGGTGTATTTGAATGCTGCCATGTCGGGCCCGGTTAAGGATAAACTGTACGAATATATACAGACTCGTATAAATGGAATGACGGAAACTGAAGCGGTAAGCTATTTGCTAAAATATCTACACAACTCCTTCAAATACAAAACCGACCGGGATCAGTTTGGCAAGGAAAAGATGTTTTTCCCTGATGAGATTTTCTATTATCCATATTCCGACTGCGAAGACCGAACTGTGCTTTTTACCCGTTTAGTCAATGATTTGCTAGGATTAGACGTGGTGGCCTTAACTTACTTTAGCCACATGGCCGCAGCCGTATCGTTCACACAGCTGATGGAGGGTTATAGCTTTGATGTAGCTGGCCAAACTTATACCATTTGCGACCCTACTTTTATTAATGCACCCATTGGTTCGGTGATGCCGGAGTTTGTGGGATACCAACCATTAGCCATTAAAATTAATAACAACAGGCAAAGTGGAAATATGTGGCAGATGATTGCCAAGTGGTTGGAAAAGGATAACGAAGGCAAGATATTTATTGCCGAACGACAAATGTCGGAGAATGGCAAGTACATCGTTTCCGGCTGGTATCAGGAGGATATTAACCTTGGGGGAAGAACTTACCGAACAGCAGCCAACACTCGCGACCTGTGGTTTGCCACCTTTGATGCGGCTGGCCGTATGGAATGGTTTGTTCCCGTACAATGTTCCAACTACGCTTTTGCACAAGCGTTTAACGTGGGCAAGCAAGGCAATGTGTATGCGTTGATAAACTATGCAGGCTCTATTGGTATTGACCAGCGAAGCGTGGCCAACAGCGAAACACCGGCACATCTGATGCTTGGATTATCGAACTTGGGCCAAACTATTTTAAGCGAGAATATCAATTTTGAGGTGCCTGAAGGAAAAAAACTGGCCTTTTATGGCAAGTACCGCCCCGACGGAAGCAAGATAGACCTGCTATCTTTCCCTACTGATGAAGTTCGTTTTGCATCCGAAATTACCGTGGACTCCAACAACGAGATTGTGGTTCGTGGAGTAGTGGGCGAGGTGGAAGGCCTCACCAAAGATGTCCCCATCACCATGTCCAGTGCCACTTATAGTGCAGAAGATCAACTGGAATCGTATCTGAAAAATTATCAGAAACAGGATGTAAACCGACATATGGCGAGCTTGTTTGCTGCCATAAAATTACTGTCGCAAAATGGGGGCAGCATGTCGGGATTAACGGTTCGTAACCTACTGCTAAAGTACAACCCGAGCTTTAGAAAAGAAAACCCCGATGTTTATAAAGGACTATTGAGTATGCAGTTTGTGGCCAACAATGGCGGTGTAGTTAAAGTAGAAACCTATAAGGGTGAAAAAATATCCTTGTTGTCCATGAGGATCCAAAATAATAGTAACCTGCAAATACTAGAAACTGCCCCAGATAGCTATCAGCTTAAATTTATAAACGGCGTAGAGGTAGGCAAGGCTATTGCTTGGTACAAGTTGAACTCCCTTAGCCTGAGCACCAATGGCGATATGCTTTTTGATTATGACCGCGACCACACCAAAAAGACAGTGCGTATTGATGAGGTTGTAGATTAGTTTTTAGCAGGTAGTTGTTAGCTCTTAGTTGTTAGCGGATGGATGATAGCAGGTGGAAAATCGCATTTCGCATTTCGCATAACCTGTAGTGTGAGGTATTAATGGGATCGCAAATCGCATATGCCGAACTGATATCGGGGTATGGCTTTCGGCCTCCGGAAAATATCACGGCCTGACTTTTTTTATTTATCTTTGATGAAATGATTAGCTGGCAATAATGCATAAATCGAATTAAAAACCAGACCAAGTAGCCCCTAGCAATGAAGGACAAATTTTTGCTTTATATTTATCCGCTGATAATTATTATACCTCTGGCATTCCTGATGCTGAGGGCAAATTCCTTTAACCTCATTCCCTACACAATTTATCATGCCTTCTCGGTAAAATCGATTGGCGAACAAGCATTTATACTGTGGTTCGATTTGGGTTTCTTGGGGATTATGTATTGGTTTGTGCTCCGGGTGGTTTATAGGATTATCAACTGGCGTAAAAAATAAGGGAATAAATAGAAATAACAGCGCTTTTATCTTGATTCTTTGTACTTGATTCTTGATACTTTATACTAGTTTAAACAAATGAAAGAATACGATTTAATAGTGATAGGCTCGGGTCCTGCCGGATTTTCTTCGGCCATGCGAGCATTGGATTTTGGTTTAAATATTTGCATTGTGGAGGGATCTCACCTTGGTGGGGCTGGCGTTATGAATGGTGCCCTCACCTCCAAAACCATGTACGAGCTGAGCATGGACTATGCCGTTGCCGCCCGTACCGACAGGGGCTACCGCTCGGGAAGTTTAAGTGTTGATTTTGGGCAAGTGATAAAAACAGTTATACAAGCTGCCAAAGAAAAACAATACCAGATGCTCAGTCAAATAGAAACTTTTTCGGAAGGAAAGCCCTATCCGGGTTCCTTGTGTTTAAAAAGGGGCTGGGCAAAATTTATCGACCCTTATCATATTACGGTTACCGGAGAGCAGGGCCATGAAACCCTGAAAGCCAAAAACTTTGTTATTGCCACTGGTGCACGTCCTCGTCATGCACCAGGCTTGGAGATTGACCACGAAAGGATTATAGATTCCGACGATTTGCTGAACCTCACAAAGTTTCCTGAGCGCATGCTCATTATTGGTTCGGGCATCATAGGTTGCGAAATGGCCACCATCTTTAGTAACTTTAAACAAACCGAAGTGCATTTGCTCGACAGGGCCAACCGGGTATTGCCCTACGAAGATGATGATGTGAGCTCCTTTGTATCCAAAAACCTGGAAGACAACAGCGTTATCATTCATCATACGGCGCACCTGCGAACCATAAACAAGTATCCCAATCATCTTGAAGTAATCCTGGATTACGACGATGGCCACAGTAAAGTGATAGAGGTAGATGTAGCTCTTGTTGCCATAGGCAGGATTCCGAATACCGATAACCTGGGTCTTGAAGATATCGGTGTAAAAATCACGGAACGAGGAACGCTGGAAATTGCCGACCATTGTGTGTTACGTGATGCGAACAATACCTGCCATATTTATGCTGCCGGCGACATTACAGGACATGCACAACTGTATAGCGTGGCAGAGTTTCAGGGAAGGCTGGCTTCCGAACAAATAGCTGACACCCCCTGCTACGCAATGGATTATTCGCATATGTCAACACTTATGTTCTTTAAACCGGAGCTAGCTTCTGTAGGCCTTAACGAAAAACAATTACGAGCCAATAATATTCCGTACAAGGTGGCCTATTATGCAAATAAGTTAGTAAATAGAGCCATTGCCATGCGCAGTACCAACGGTTTTATTAAAATAATAGTGAGCAATGACGACCATCCCAAAATATTAGGTATGCGCGCAGGGGGACCGCAAGCTTCGGCCTATATTGTCTCCGTGGCGCATCTAATCAATCAGGGTAACAGTTTGTTGGAAGTGCTCCGTATTTTTTATCCTCACCCCAGTTTGGCCGAAGGAATACAGGAATGCTTGCGAACTTTAAGCGGGAAATCCATTTATAAACCGGAAGCCTTTCCTGAATATATTAAATTTAAAGAGTGGAAGCCAGAAGGAACAGTTGATAACGGAGTGAGAGCTGATAATTAAATGTGAATTGCCGTTGGCTTTAGCCAACGGAGAAAAGATTTTACTCATGGCTTTAGCCACATTTAGACTGTTTGGATTGAAATAAAAAAATGTGGCTAAAGCCATCATTTGCTGCATCTTCTTAACCGTTGGCTAAAGCCAACGGCAATATGGATTGAAAGAATAAAAACTTTAAGATTAAATGAAGAGGAAAAATAAGTTTTTTTGGATTCTTGCAGTGCTTACCGTGCTCGTTGGCTCGTATGCACTATTGCCCCCCTATCTGCAAAATACGATCCACTATTTATTTCCGAATATCGACGACCATCAAATTTTTGAGAACAGGGAAGTTAAAGCCGGCAATCCAATACCCTGGCAAATGGCGGCTGATTACATGCAACACAGTCTGCTAAAATCGGAGCGTGACACCTTGGAGCACTACAAATCGGTAGCCTATCTTATTATCCAGAACGATTCCATTGTTTATGAAGAGTATTGGGACGGATATGGCATCAACTCATTGTCAAATTCCTTTTCCGCTGCCAAAAGTATTGTTGGTCTGCTGATTGGCGTTGCCATCGATGAGGGACTTATCACTGGTGTAGAGCAAGCAGTAGGCGATTTTATCCCGGAATATAAAACCCCGCCCAACGACCAGCTCATGATTAAACATCTGCTCACCATGAGTTCGGGTTTAAACTGGAACGAAAGCTATGCCAACCCATTTTCCATGACTACAAAAGCTTATTATGGCGAACAAGTAAACCAACTAGTGCTCAATCTTAAAGTGGTAGAAACACCGGGCAAGGAGTTTAACTATAAAAGTGGCAATAC
>JAGXIP010000254.1 GCA_024635585.1 Saccharicrinis sp.
GTTAAAAAGCAATCAAAAAATGTTGGTCTGGTAGTTCAGTTGGTTAGAATGTCGGCCTGTCACGCCGAAGGTCGCGGGTTCGAGTCCCGTCCAGACCGCATTATAAAAAGGGAAGCAGATGCTTCCCTTTTTTTGTATATGGATGTTTGGAATGGCTGATAGCGAATGGCGAATGGCTTCCCGCCTAATTAAATTTTAGGCGGCGGGATGTCGCTGTGTTCCAGATGCATGGCTAGTGGCAAATAAGCATGCATTTTGAACTTAGTGGATTTAAAATTTTAAAATGAATACCAATGGACGATTATAAAATAAAATTGATACAATCGGTATCTGTAATTATCCTTTTTCTATTGTTGAAGTTTGTAATAAACAAACTTATTAAGAAAGTATCAATACAGTTTAGATATCATAAACCAAGGATTAAAATAATAAGCAAGCTCATATCTTTGATATTGTTTTCGATAGCACTGGGCTTTCTTTTTATTATCTGGGGAATCGATAAATCCGATCTTTTTCTTTTTATATCCTCCCTCCTAACCATTGTGGGCATTGCCTTTGTAGCCCAATGGTCCTTGCTTTCAAACATCACATCTACTATCATCATCTTTTTTAGTCATCCTATCCGAATTGGCGAGCAAATTACCATCCTGGATAAAGAATTTCATATTGAAGGAAGGATTAGTGACATTCGTATTTTTTTCATCATCATCAAAACTACCGAAGGAGAATATGTTACCATACCAAGTTCGGTTTTCATGCAAAAAATGATAAAAAGAAACAAAGCAAGCCAGTAATGCACCGTATTATTATTATTTATTTTTGTTAATACCAAGCTTCAAGCTTAATAAGATTGCGCGCGTGTAAGTATGCTTTTCCAATAAATCTGCCTTTCCCTTTGGTAACACTTTAATTCGTCATGGGGCACAAACCAAGGCCAACACATGTGCATTAGTTAAAATTATACCTGCAGATGCTAATTTGTCAATATTTGGAGTTTGTAAATCCTCGCTGCCATTAAATCCAAAATCAGCGTAGCCTGCATCATCCGCCAAAAAAATGACACTGAATAGATAAGGAAAGAAACGAGGTGGCAAAGTCAAAAAGAAAGGCATATAAAATGAACAGGTTACTGCAATAGCAACCACTAATACGTCTGATTAACAAGACTTGAGTGTAGCAAACATTGGTCAACTAAAAAACGCGGTCATGCGCCTGTAGAATACCTCAATCAGCTAAAAATACAGGAAGCTTATCGTCGTCTGGATATTTCCAAAGGGAGTATCCCCTATATTACACAAGAGATGGGCTATAACGACACATTTTATTTTTCGCGTATTTTTAAAAGAATCATGGGTCAGCCACCATCCACCTACCGTAAACGGAATTGGAGGTAGTAGATATTTTAATTATTGCACCATACCGACATGAAAGCAAAAAATAATTTTCAGTAGTCTCAATTTTAAAAATAGACTATCCATAATTTTTGTCTGAAAATTTTCTGAGTCCCCCCTACTCTACCACAAACTTTTTGTTCAGCCATTTATTTTCTGTGCGTATTTTGAGGATGTAAATGCCGCTGGGCAGATGACCTAAATTAACGGCCAAATTTTCACCACTTGAAATCAACTTCTCCACCAATAACAAACGGCCAAGAATATCTCTCACCTCAGCATATTCAATAAAATGTCCGTTCGAATTTATATAAATTACATTACCCTTTGTCGGTACCGGATAAATAACAATTTCCGTCCGAATATCGGGAATAATTTGCGTGTCGCCATTCACTACTGCTTCGGCCAGCACATCTAGCCAAAGGCTATAATTTTTATTTTCATACAACTCCGAGGCATATTTCCACCCCATAGACTCACTGTATACCAACATGGAGTTATTGCTTTTTTGGGTACTTGCCGAATAATAAACAGCCAAGGTATCTATGGGCGATCCATTATAATTTATCTCATAACCCACAAAAAAGTTTCCCTTTACTTTAACAGGGGTATCAAACTCCAGATATTCCTCTTGGTTTGCGTGCAGAGACTTAATCGCTATGTTGTCTTTTTTAACAAGTAGGGTTTCCGGCTTGTAATTACCTTCCCAAATGGCTATATTAAATGTTTGATCCGACTTTTGACGTGGCTTGCCAGACATAAGGTAAAAGCCTTTTATTAATGCCGAATCAATTCCAATGTAACGTTCGGCATAAAGCGTACTTTTGGTTTTGTTGTGTCCTCCAAGGTAACCACCTTGCGATATTTTGGCATTAGTGGGACTATCATTCTTTTCGATGTTGCTGAAGCGCGTGAAGATCTTTTTATCATACGGATTGACGCCATCTAAACTTTGCACCCCGGAGTTCATCGGATCCAACCAAGCTTTAAACTGTTGGTTGCTTTGCGATCGAAAATCCCAAGCTTTGTAAAACCGCCAATAATAATCGTTTATGGGAGATGAACAAGTAGCCGCACCACCGGTTAAGCCGCCCAAAAAGTTGTTATTACCATCAAACAGCGGCCCTCCCGAAGAACCTTGCTCGGTTGTTCCGGTTGTCCATCTCGAAACTTGCCAATGAAAATCATCTACTTGTGCATAAGGATAATTGCCAGACATATTAAAACTGGTTGGTTGTATTTGTCCATCGAAAGTAGCTATCTTTTTTACATCGCCCCAAGGATGGTGAATGGCTTTAAAAGGCCCGGTAGGTGTTGAGTTTAAAGTCCAGCCAGCAAAGAAGGGTCGGTAATATGCCGGTGGCATGTTATACATTTCCACCAGGGCAATATCCAAATCATTAGCCATCACTCTGGCCTGGCCACCCGATAGCGTATGTTCACTATAACCCTCAATGACTTCAGAACAGTAGGGTGTTTCATAGTTAAAATACAACAGGGTAGTATTTGCACTTGCATCAAGCTTGTAGCAATGGGCAGAAGTAATCAAATACGGCTTAGGTTGGCTGCCTGCGCTGTTAATCATGGCGCCGGTACACAGCTCCTCTCCGTTGATTAATATTTTAACTACGGCGCGCCGTACATCCATCGAGTTATTCACATCGTAGCAAGAAACATCCACGTTACAATCGTCGCCATTGCCAAATGAAGCTCCGTTCTTTAAACTATGAACCCCCAAAAAGTCATGGTTTACCGCCCCTATCATCAGCTCTGCTTTAAATTGCGGCTTTGCAGGCTCCTGGTATTCAACAATTACCTGATCGCCGCGTACAGGAGCCGTGGCCAATATACCCGAAGGTTGGTTGTTGGCACTTGTAAATGCACCTTTTACATCGGTATGTTCTGGATTATAAATAAAAAGCTTTGCATCCGGCGGAAGTACATATCTGTCGAAAATTAAATTGATGGTATAGGCTCCTGGAGAGCTGATGAGCAGACGCCATATCCTTGTGCCATCACCTTGCTCCGTCCAAACTCCTGAGTTATCTGGTGTATAGTTTACGGTAAATTGATGGGCAAATTTTAAAGCTTGCCCATTTTTTACGATACGTGCCGCCTTCAGTTCGGCCTTATCGGGTACATATGAATGTTGTTTAAGGTTATCCCGTAGCCCGCTAATATCTATATTGAACGCAGGACTGCCTGGTGCCGTTATTTGTGCCTGAACAGTTATGAAACAACTTATTAAAACGGATATTATTATCCCTGATAACTTTATCCCAGATTTTACCTTCACTAACAACATACGTTTATCTATTCCCATCTTCTCGTTCTATTTCTTCCGTTTTGTGTCCTCTCAAAAAAGATTCTTTCACATCCGTTAGTTTTTTCATCCGCCCTGCTTTACCCAGTTTATAGTGAACTAAGCTCCACGCCATGATTATACTTGTTCCTAAAATGATAAACAATAAGATTCCCGAATTAAAATCTTTGATAACAAACTCTTCGGGTATGGCGAAATAAAGCAGCACGGATATCAATCCTCGGGGCGCTATATACATTTCGGGCATAAATTTCTTTTTCACAATAAGCTTAAAGAGTACCCATCTGACCACGAAAATAATGACCAAAAAAATGAATGAACCAACCATAACCCGTGTATGAAAAATTCCGGCAATGGTAATACTCAAACCAAATACAAAAAAGAAAAAAGTACGCACCACAAACGCACTTTCGGCTGTGAGCAATTTAAAATCTGTGAGCACTTGTTTAACCTGGCTTTCGCGAAGAAACTTTTTTAACGGGCCGAAAAAAAAGATATGCCTATTTTCAAGTATCAATCCAAAAACCAAAATAATAAGCAGCGACGAAAGATGAAACACCTTACCCACGGCATATAACAATAGTAATACGGAAATAAACAAAAAGAGTTTTACCTGGGTATTGATTCGTTGAAAAAAGATGATCATAAAATAGCCCACTACTACCGACAATAATAAGGTGCCACCAATATTGGCAATTACGTTTATGCCTATGGTGGTGGCCTCGGTGGTGTACACGTTATTTACAACAGCATAAAACAATATCAGTCCAAAAATATCCGACAAAGTACTTTCATAAATAAGGAACTCTTTTTTTTCCTCCTCGAGACTATTTACACTGGGGATAACAATAGCACTGCTGATTATGGAGAGCGGTATGGCATAAATAAAAGCGGTGAGAAAATCGAGATTGCCAATGATGAGCTGAATTCCGTAAGTGAAAATAAAAACGTTAATGAACAAGGCTAAAAGCGCAATTAAACCCGATTTCCATATCATGGGCCATCGCTCCCTACTGAGCTTTAGATCCAGTGCACCTTCCAGCACTATAAGCATCAAGCCCACTATGCCCAATATTTCCAAAGGAAAAATCCAGTTTACATCGTCGATGCCAATATTAAATATCTTTTTACTGAAAAAACCAAGCAATATCAACATGATAACACTTGGTACCGCGGTTTTTTGAGATATGATGGAAAACATGTACGACAAGATAATAACCAGAGTTGCCCCTATAATAAGATAATAGGCCATGTTATCTCCATTTACCAAATTGTGTATCGACAATAATTCCATAGGTTAAATTCTAAAATTTAAAAGATACAATGATAAATAAAAAAGTTGTCAATGCTTTATTTTTAAAATGAGAATCTAAAATTGAATGATTTATTACTTTAAATTCTTTGGGTTAGGGAACTTGTGTTACTAGTGGGATAATTTATCACAAAGAGAAGAACTGTGTTATTTATGCTTACTTGGCACATCAAATAAAAAGAGGCTGCACCCTGCAACCTCCTGATAAAGAAGAATGAAATTGATTAGAAATAACAATCAATCAGCTACAAACGTACACCTCTGCAAGTCTTTATTTTTTAGAATGAATGATACGAAGCACTTGCACTTCGTTTTTAGTAATACGGTAGATAATTAGATGTGCATCCAGAATTATCCAACGGTACATTTTTGATTTTATAGGCAGATGGCGGCATTCTGGAAACAAAAGGTAGCTGTGAGAAAGTCTTTCAATAAGTTGCCAAATTTCATTCTCATAAATTTCGGCTTGTCTTATACCAAAAGTATCAATGCCGTAATGATAAATGTCATATATCCAGATTAAACTCTTTGGAAAGTCTTACTTGGAGTTTCTTTGTTTCCTCCATTGTTCAATCATTTTCTTTGATTCTTCGATAGTATAAAATGATCCTTTTTCGGCCTCCTTTTTTACTTGTAAAAATAAACCAAATGTTCCGTAAAGACAAATAACAATTCATCAGAACTTCTAACAAAAAAGTGTATGATCCTAACCATACGCTGCCAGTTATTTTTTTAGTTTAACTAATCGCACGTGCAAAACTTAGCTCCCCGTGCAATAACGTTTACTTTAAAACATACTTATCGTAAAGGATGTTTATTGAACTTGTTTCACCAATAATGGTGAGTATGTCGTTTTCCTGAAGTACGGTTTTGCCATGTGGTGCAAAAGAATTAATCCCACGTTCGATAAATACCACCAGCACGTCTGGCGGCAATTTTACTTCAATCAGTTTTTTATTAATTAGTTCCGAAGAATTTGAATCCTTTGTTATTTTAAAAGTGACATATTGCTTACTGTGCAACAAATATTCAATTATTTGGCGCTCAGTTTTTAACGCAAGGATATCTTGCACAAAATAGTCACGTTCGGCAATATCCCATATTCCGGTGAGCATACGAAGCTGCTGCTTGGTTTGTTCGGTATCATTAATCAAAAAGAAAAAAACCTTAATTGTATTTTTGCATTTGATGTTATTTTTTTCGGTTGTTTGGGTTATCCCTTTTTCTGAAAGAACGATATGAAGCACTGGATGAACTATATTGGGTATCTGTGCATTAAGCAGCATAACTTCAGGAATCATAAGGGCCGAATCGAAGGGATTTGTTTTTAAAAACTCCTGCCTGATAAGTTTTTTATCAGCACTAATGGGAATAGATGAAGCCTCGGAAACAATTTTCACAATATCCTTAAACTTCACATCTTCGTTTACAGTAGTTATTTTTGCACGCACGATGGTTTGGTTAAAAGGATCGCCCTGCCGCATTCCTTTTTCGCGCAAAATAGTCAAGAACTCATTTTCAAGATCGTCGTGTTGATACTTTCCCAACAAAGCAAACCAATGAAAAATAGCTCCTTCGCGCTTTACCTTGTCACGGACAAAAAACACATACCACAAGAAAGCCATAAAAATAATAAACACGGTGAGCGAGATGGGAACCCATCCCATATACGAGATAAGTATTAACGAGGTAGCAATACCAAAAATTTGCATCCATGGATAAAAAGGCGAATGAAAACCTGGATCGTAGGAACTAATTTTGCTGTTGCGGAAAACGATGACCGAAAAAATGATGGCAATAAAAATAAACAGTTGAAAAGTACTGGCCAATTTAACGATGCCTTCTTCGGAAAGTACTACGATAAACAAAACAATAAGTCCGGCAGTGAGCAGAATGGCAGGTACTGGAGTACCAAAGCGACCAATACTGGCAAATCGCTTCGAAAACAACTTATCCCTACCCATGGCCAGCGGAAAACGCGAAGTGGATAACATACCCGCATTACCCGTTGACGCAAAGGCAAACAGTGCTGCCACGGCAACCAAATACAAACCGGTGCGAGGTGGAAGCCACGTAAACAGTTGTTGTGCGGCGGTAGCTGCGGGCGAAAGGTCACTTAGGAATTTTTCATTAGGAATAATGGCTACCATAACAAAAACACCCAGCACATAAATTAATGTAGTTACCACCAGGGACAAGGCCATTCCCAAGGGTATGTTTCTCTCGGGGTTTTTTATTTCCTCGGCTACACTGGCTATTTGGGTAAGCCCCAAGAACGACACAAAAACAAAGCCCACGGTAAATATAAAACCTCCTGCTCCTTTGGTGAAAAATGGTACAAACTCCTTTTTTTCGAAGGATGCAGAAGTAGCTTCGGCCCAAAAAATATGATATATTCCATCAACAACAAAAGCAGCCAGCACAAGCAACAAAACAACTACAAAAATATTTTGAATACCTGTGGTTTTTTTCGCCCCAAAAATATTTAACAGGGCAAATACTACAGCAAAAACTATGGCAGTCTCTTTTATGGGAATATCAAAAAATAGGGAAGCGTAGGCACCTATCCCCACCAGTGCAAATGCAGTTTTTAACAGAAGGGCAACATAAGTGCCAATACCACCGATAGTACCCATCATGGGGCCCAGGCTGCGATCCAGAAAAAAGTATGCTCCTCCTGAGCGAGGCAGTGCAGTAGATATTTCTGCTATGCTAAACATGGCAGGCAGTATCAATAAGCCAGCCACCAAATAGGCCAATATTACAGAAGGCCCGGTAAACTGCGATGCTAAGCCGGGCAAGAGAAAAAAGCCTGAACTAAACATCGCCCCGGTACTCACGGCAAAAACATCAAATAGACCCAGTTCTTTTTTTAGTTTCATGTGTTTATAATTTATTTTTTTTGCCACATGGAACTCGCCATTACAATCATTCTCCCTTTGTGCTTACGCTAAAGGTTCAGCGACACGCGTGTGTGAGGAGACTCTCATGGCTCGTTTCATATAAGTGCCCATTAATAATTATAACATCAGTAGCTATATAACCAACGATTTGCACTTGCTGTTCGTACGAATTCCTTGTTTAGGTATTTTTAGGTTTCCGTAAAGTTTTCTTTAAGGTACCATTTAACCGTTTCAAAAAGCTCAAAACCTATTAAAACAATTAAAAAGAAACCGAAGATATCCATCAAACCGGTTATGTCGATAAACACCCCACCATCCTCCAGCGGATTGCTCAATTTGGCAACTACAATAACCGCCACTTCTGCTGTTGAAAGCACCAAAACAATGGCCATCAAAACCACCAGTGAAATTATTATTACCCTTTCAATCAGTTTAATTATACGATGAAATTTATCCATGAAAAATCTTTATTTTCCTCCTTTATAGTGCTTCCTGATTTCCATTTCTATTTTTTTATCCCACAATTTGCTTAGCAAGTCTTTGGCCATATTTTCATAATAGGTGGCTCTTCCCTCCTCACCTATCTTACGGTATATTTGCTCCAGCTTGTACATAGAAGGTATATGCATGTCGTTAATTTGCAGGCACACCAGGTATTGCTCTATGGCTTCTTTATATAAACCCTTTTCAACCAACACCCGGGCATTTTCAATATGTACCTCAATCTCCTTTATCTCGGTGTCGAATCTCAATTGAAAAATATCGTGGGTTTTTGTTGTTACAAACGAACAGGGCATTTCCCTAATAACCCTTTCTGTAACACTTCCCATCATAAATCGGTTAAAACCAGACCTGCCGTTAGTGCCCATTACTAGCAAATCGTGACCATTATTTTTAATGGTTTGCAATATTATTTCGTGTACCGACCCAGGTTTCACATCCACCTGAAAGTCAATCTCGCTAAGGTCAAATTCTTGTAAAAACTCGTCCATATTGGCCTCTTGCTGCAATAACAAATAGGCATTTTCTTTTTCCATATCTACCTGTATACGCGGCGAAATATTGGTAAAAGGTTTATAGGCTTTAAGTATCCTTAACTTACTCTTGAAGTTTTTACCAAGTAATATGGCATTTTTTAAAGCTCGTCGCGAAGGATCTGAAAAATCTACCGGACAAAGGATATTGTTAAATTTAACTTCGGCCCCCGTTTTCACAATCCACACCGGTTTATCCGACAACTGGATCAACTTTTCGGCGGTGATACCCAATTTAAAATTGTTATTGCTCGTTCCGCCCGACCCCGCCAGGATAAGGTTAACTTCATGATCGACTGAAACTTGCAAAATCCGCTCACTCGGCTTCCCATTTTCGATGATGGTATCCGCCACTGCTACGCCGGCATTTTCAAACTTATTTTTTACTTCAAGCAATGAATTTTTAACCGCCTTGGTTACAATTTCACTTATATCGGGATGCAATACTTCTTTGGGTATAACGTAAACAACCAATATTTGTGAATGATAAGAACGGGCAATATTAACTGCTACCTCAATTTGTTCACTAACATCTGTATTGACATCAACTGCCACCAATATTTTTTCAAGTAACTTCATCTTCGTAAAATTATTTGTTTAAAAAATAATATTCAAAACCGAGTTCTAAGTAAACAACTCGCTGTAACGAGCTTATTAATTACTTAGAGGTTTCTTTTCTATTTGTTCAGCAATTAACTGCAATAGGTAAACGGAAATAGTTGGCTTTGGTTCTGCAATTATGCGCGCTTTAAAACAAAATTGATAATTAATATCCCCCTTGCCCTCTATCCCTCTTTTTCCTCATCTGATTTAGCTAAGGAATGCGCTGCAAGCGGTGCTGTAAGATAGATAAAAACAATAACCATTATGGCTTTTACCCATACCGTGGTCAAACTAAAAAACATGCTTACACCAACTACAAGCAGCAAAAGTCCAAACGAGGTTGCTTTTGTTGTAGAGTGCATCCTGCTGTATAAATCATTGAAACGAACCAAACCGATGGCCGCCACGAGTATAAATATGGCACCCAAAAGAATCAGAAACACGATTATAATATGCATCATTTGTTTTGTTTTAGATAGGTGGAAATAGCTACTGTTCCGATAAATGATATCAAAGAAATAATGATAACAATATCAAAATACATGGCTTTATTTATTAAAACGCTGTACACCAATATAAAACCCATGGTAATGGATGCGATTAAATCCATAGCCACAATTCTATCCTGCACCGTGGGGCCCTTTAAAATGCGCACAAGCGCCAAAGCAAATGCCAATAATAACATGGCAAAAGCTATGAATAAAGATGTATTTAATATGGTTTCATTCATGTGTTTATAATTTATTTTTTTGCCACATAGCCTCCCGCAATTCTGCGGGACAGGTCGCCCCGACCCTTCGGGGGCTCGTTTCATATCTTATTCCGTTATTCTTTTAATTTTATTCTGGATATCCTTAAATTCCAGCAGCATCTCTTCATCCGTACTGGAGTACAACACATGTACCCACATATATTGCCTATCGTGGGTGATATCTATGGATAGTGAACCCGGTGTCATGGATAGGAGATTGCTAAACAACAACATGCCAAAATCCGATTTTAACACCAAGGGTACTTTAATAAAACTGGGGTTGACTTTTAGATTAGGCGTTAAAATATCATAGGCAATATACAAATTGGCCTGCACCAGTTTTGAAAAATAAATGGCAATGAAAACAACGATGTAATATACTTTTTGGAATATTTTCATGGCATGGTATGGTTTAAAACACTATTGATATAAGCTGCCGGCTCTATGAGTTGATTGGCTGCCCGGGTTGCAAACTCAAAGATTGTTGCAGCAAATAAGCCCAATAAAACACTTGCGATACCCAGGATGATGGAAGGCAAAAAGTGACCGAAACGCAATTTTACCTCCTCGCTTTTGGCCAACTCCGTTGTTGGCGACTCCTTTAAAAATGCTTCGTTCCAAATTTTTATCATCGAATACAAAGTAAGCATGGCAGTGAGTACAGCCACGGCTACTATGATGTAATCCTTACTTTCGATACCCGCTTTAACCAATATAAACTTAGCAAAAAAGCCCGACAAAGGAGGAACGCCCACTAAGGCAAAAGCAGGAATAATAAACAGCACGGCCAACAATGGACTTTGACTTAATAATCCACCTATATCTTTTAAATAGAAAGTACCTTTTATTTTATTTATCATACCGGCTATTAAAAAAGTATTGGTTTTGGCAATCATATTATGGATCATAAAAAATATGGCACCCGCAATAGCCAAAGGAGTGAATATGGCCAGCCCCATAATCATGTAACCTATCTGGCTAATAATGTGATACGACAAGATGCGCCGCACATCGTAATGAGCTGATGCTGCCATGCCCCCCACCACCATGGTAAAACCAGCCACAACGAGCAACATATTGAGCCAAAAAGCCTGATCTTGCACAAAAAAAAGCGTAAAAAACCGTATAAGTGCATACACCCCAACCTTAGTAAGTAAGCCGGCAAACAAAGCACTGATGGTAATATTAGGCGTATGGTACGAAGCCGGAAGCCAAAAAAATAGGGGAAAAACGGCCGCCTTAATTCCAAATGCAATAAAAAATAAAGCCGTGGATGAGTTAATTAATATCGACTGTTCCTCCGCACGCAGTATCTGTGCAAGATGAGCCATGTTCAATGTCCCGGTTTTTCCGTATAGTAAACCCAATCCGGCCAAGAACAACAGCGAACCAATTAGATTTAATGCCATATATTTAATACCTCCCTCTAATTGCTCTTTGGAGTTTCCGATGATAATCAGTACAAACGACGAAATCAGAATCACCTCGAACCATACGTACAGATTAAAAACATCACCAGTAATAAAGGCACCGTTAACGCCCATAATAAGTGCAAAGAAGAAAACATAAAACCGGGTTGATTTATGCTGTCCGGGCATAAAATAAATGGCATAAATTGAAAGAGCAAAAACAATTAGGGAAGAAACGATGAGCATCAAAACACTCAAATAATCTACCACCAAAGTAATTGCCATGGGCGATTTCCATCCGCCCATATCCAAGGTAAGAATGCCATATTTCTGAACTTCAAAAAACAGGTAAATAGAAATAACTACCAATACCGCAGTTCCAACAACAGCAATAAGTTGTGCAGTCCGATTCGATTTTACTGCTATAAATACCAGTATCAGTAAAAAAGGAAATAATATGGGAAGAGCTATGGCTGTCATACAATTAGTTATCTGTTTTTTTTAGTTGGTCTAAATCGTCAGTGCCTGTGGTTTCGAAAAACTTGAGTTTTAGTGCCAAGGCAAAAACCACCAGTCCAAAGCCTATTACCACGGCCGTAAGCACCAATGCTTGAGGTAAAGGGTCGGCGATATTGTCGGCATTTTTAACGGCGTCATCCACAAAGGCAGGCTTGCCGGCAACAATACCCGAAGCCAAAAATACGAGCAGATTGGTTGCATTGCTCATAAATATAATACCTATAATAAATTTTAGTATACTACGTCGCAATACCATGTAAACGCCTGCCGTATAAAGAACACCAATCAATATGGCCAAAAATATTTCCATTATCTACTTTTTGTTAGTGTGAAAAAAAATAGTAGTGTAATCCCTATCACCGCCATAAAAACGCCAATATCAAATAGCAATGGGGTTCCAAGCTTCAACTCCTCTAAAGGATAAAGCGGAATGCTTATCCAGATACCTTTCATTAGCGTTTCACCTTGTATTATGCTGGGTAAAAAACTTAACAATATTATTAGTAGTCCCAACGCAATATAACCTTCAGGTTTGATAGTAAGTTGCTTACGTATTTTTTGTCTATCAAAAGCAAAGCTGTAATAAACAATGGACAATGCGGCCAGCAATCCACCAATAAACCCCCCGCCAGGCTGGTTATGTCCTCGCAGCAAGGCCACAAAAGCAAAAAACACCAACAAGGCTCTAATATATTTAGCTGCCAATTGCAGAATCACAGAATTCATGTCTTTCGGGTTTTAAGTAAAACAAAAACGCCCATGGCCGCGATAACCAGAACAGTAACTTCGCCCAAGGTATCTAAGGCTCTGAAATCTACAAGTATTACATTAACCACATTTTGGCCAAATGCATTGACTTTGCTGTTTTGTACCATTAAATCCGATATGGGATGACTGAACTCTACGTGCAGTGCCTTTATTGCCAAAACAGTCATCACACTACCAAACGTAAGTGCTATCATCAAATCACGCAGTCTGGTTAATCGCGACGATAGCACAGCAAAGCGCGGTAAACGCTGCAAAACCAATACAAACATTACTACGATAAGCGTTTCTACCAGTATTTGTGTAATAGCCAAATCCACAGCACTATAATAAAGATATATCAACGATATCCCGTAGCCGATAACGCCCATACCTATGATGGTGGCAATGCGCGATTGCGTAAGGGTTGCATACAAGGTTGAGCATACTATGATGACTATCAATCCCGATATATAAAACGGGTTCAGGCTAAAGTGACTATCCAACACCCAATTACGGGTAATATAAACCTGCGACCAAAGAAAAGCAGAAGCAAACAAAATTACCGTGAGTATATAAAAACGATGATAACCATGCTGTATGCGCTTTGTGTTGCGTGCCGCGAAACTCAAAAAACCATCTAGCACTTGTACAAATATATCTGTAAATTTTATGGTAAAAACCCTACGGTTGATGCCCCTCCATTTTACAAGGAATTGCTTTTTTGTTAATGCGATGATGAAAACACCCATCCCAAGTGCAACAGTTAGAAGGCTTAGGAGAAAAACATCGTTAAAGCCATGCCACAATTTAAGTTCCACATCAATCATCTCCTTACGTATACTGCTAAATGCAGGTTCTACCATGCTATCGCCCAAAACCCCAGGCGAAAGGCCAAAAAGCAAACTTAGCAAAGCAAGTACCGCCGGACCAAACATAAAAAGCCATCCTTTTTCGTTGGGCAGTTTTGGATAAGCCCCTTGCTTGCCCAGAAATACTTTAAACATAAAATACATGGAAACAGCCACCATTAACGTGTTACCACCTACCCCTAGTATAAGCACTAAGGAGGCTATGCCTGGGGATTGCACCTTGGCTTCGTAAATAAGCTCTTTACCCAAGAAACCAAGCATCGGCGGTAAGCCAGCCATGGAAAGCAAAGCCAATACACTAATAACAAAAGTAAGGGGCATAAAGCGATACAACCCGCCCAACTTTGCCAAATCCCGTGTGCCTGTTTTTTTGTCAATCATTCCAGCCACCATAAACAACGCCGCCTTATAAAAGGCATGTACAAATAAAAAGAGTATGGCAGCTTTGATGGATAGTTTGGTATCAATACCGATGAGCATTACCAATATGCCCAAAGCGCTGATAGTGGTATAGGCCAATATACCTTTTAAATCGGTTTGGGTAATGGAAAAATAAGCACCCAAAAACATGGTTATTACGCCTACCAAAGTAATAATGTAAGTCCACTCCATTGTTCCGCCCAATACGGGGTTAAGAAGTGCCAATAAAAAAACACCGGCTTTTACCATGGTAGCCGAGTGTAAATAGGCACTCACTGGGGTCGGGGCCTGCATGGCTCCAGGCAGCCAAAAGTGAAAGGGAAATTGTGCTGATTTTGTAAACGCGCCAGTCAAAATCAACAGCAAGCCTGGCAGGTACAATCCGCTACTTTTAATCTTATCGGCATCCGTTACCCAATCTGCCACCGAATAACTGCCTGCTACACTGCCCAACAGCACAAATCCCGACAGAAGCAGCAAGCCACCAAACGCAGTTACAAAAAGCGACTGAAAAGCGGCCTTGCGCGATGTTTCTTTTTTATGAAAAAAGCTAATGAGTAGAAAGGATAAAAAGCTGGTGAGTTCCCAAAAAATAAAAAGCTGTATTAAATTGCCCGATAGCACCAAACCCAGCATGGCACCACCAAAAAGGAAAAGATAAAAATAAAACTTATCTGTGCCCTCATAACCCTTCATATAGGCCGCGGCATATAAAAAAACCAATGCACCTATACCTGTTATAAGCAGTGCAAAAGCTAAGCTCAAACCCGTTAACGAAAACTCCAGGTTAAGCCCTAGCTGAGGAATCCAATACAAAATAGTGGAAATGGAATTTCCATTGGCTACCTCACTTATTTTTGAAAAGAAGAAAACAAAAAATACCGCTTGCACAAAGGCCAACATAATACCCACATATTTTTTTAACCAACCGGGTATGAGGAAGATTCCAAAAGCAATTAGTAAATATATTAACAATATATATTGCATCGTATTTAAGTTTTAGTGCTAAATATCGATATTACAATATAGAATCGCAAGCATACATATATCATTTGCATATTTTTTGTTTAACGTTTATGAGAGATAAACAGACAAATATGCAAATCTGTTCATCGATCAAGGTAGGATTTTTAATATTTTTTGTTTGTATACAATAATTGCCTTACTCCGCTTTATATTCTTCCTCAAATTGATGCAGAAGACCGGCATATTTGCCGCCATGTTTTAAGAGTTCGTAATGGTTGCCACGTTCTATTACCTCACCTTTTTCTAAAACAAGTATCATATCCGAATTCTTTATGGTGCTCAGCCTATGTGCCACCGCTATAACAGTTTTTTTTGAAAAAATATTGGCAATTGCCCGCTGAATGTACTGCTCGGTAATTGAATCGACTGCACTGGTTGCTTCATCCAAAATAATAAGTTCGCTGTTACCCGAAATAGCCCTGGCAAACGAAATTAATTGAGCCTGCCCTTTGGATAGATTATCGCCACTATCCTGAATTACAAACTGGTATTTACCAGGTAGCTGTTGAATAAAACGATCGGCAAACACAAACGAAGCGGCTTGTTCTAAATCGCTTTTGGAAATATATTGGCGCCCCAGTGAAATATTGAATTCGACCGTATCGTTGAACATGTAAATATCCTGTTGCATAATCGAGATGGTTTCACGAATACTGGAAATGGGTATTCCTGAAAGTTCCATACCATTAACCTTTATCGATCCACGATACCCTGTGTAAGTTTTTGCCAGCAACCTGATAATCGTAGATTTGCCCGATCCAGTTGTCCCTACCAAAGCAAGGCGGTCGCCCTTATTCAATTTGAACGAGACATCTTTAAGCACGTCAGGCGTATCCTCAGAGTAGCTGAAATAAACGTTTTTAAACTCAATCTCCTGCAAAGCAATGGTTTCTGGTGCACTTTTTAGCTCATACGAAGAGGAATCTTCTACCTTCTGCTCAAATAATTCACTAATATGCTCCAATGCCGACATGGCTCGTTGGATGGTTGATATTTGCTGTGCAAACTGCTTAACAGGAACAAACAGCCGCTCCAGTGTAGTCACAAAAACAATCAATACGCCCATGGTATAACCATAATCCCATATCTGGATGGCACCATACCAAATAACCAGCGCCATAGCAACAGAAGTAATACCCTCTACAATGGAATACAGAAAAGAATCGTAAATGTTAGAACTATTTTGTGCATCGGTATATTCCTTATTAAGCTCATCAAATTTTTTAAAAACTTTATCTTCTGCAGCATACAGCTGCACCGTTTTCATACCGTTTAGGGCTTCTTGAAGATAAGCGGCCGATTTACCCAAACTGGTGCGCGTGGTATTATAGGCGTTTCTTATTTTTTTTCGCAAGTACTTGATCACCAAAATTATTAACGGAACAACCAGCAATAATAACAAGGTGAGCCGCCAGTTAAGATAAAAAAGGTAGCTCACCATGGCCAGAGTTTTAATGCTGTCGGCCAGTAATCCGAGAATTCCAGTAGCGAAAGATTCCGAAATGGATTCCAAATCACTCGTTAGTCGCGACAGGGTAACGCCAATGGGTTTTTTATCGAAATAACTTGATGGAAAACGTAAGGATTTGCCAAATAGCTTTTTACGAAGATCCACAATGGCAAGCCCACCTGCTTTTGAAAAGGAGTAACTGTAAAATCCATCAAAAAGAATATTCACGAGTAAAGCCAAGGCCAGATATAAAGCCTGCTCAATTAAACCATCTACATTGCCCGGAACAATATATTTATCCACCATATTTTGCACCAGCCAAAGAAACACAATACCGGCCGCCGTTGTAATAGGAATGGAAGAAATACTCAGGAAAAACCATTTTTTATGTGGCTTAAAGTAAACGGCAAACTTCCGAAATAGATCCCAGTCGTGACTTTTAAATATCTTATTAATTCCTTTCAGCATTTGAATTTTCGCTTTTATCTTGTTGCAATGTTAGGATGTCGCGGTAAAAACCGGGTTGTTTTAATAACTCCTGGTGACTGCCTTTTGCTGCCATGCGTCCCTCTTCCAATACAATATTAAAATCAGTTTTTTCTAACACACTGATCCGGTTTGAGATAACAACAATACTTTTTGCAGCTCTGTTATCAAAAATTTGTTTTATTAAAAAGCGCTCGGTATCCGTGTCCACCGCCGAAAAAACATCGTCGAGGATGAGCAGGTCACCCGGCGTATATAGTGCACGAGCCAGACTTATCCGTTGCTTTTGACCACCCGAAAGCATAATGCCTTTTTCGCCTACCAAGGTTTTCTCCTGCTTTGGAAAACGCAATAACTCATCGGCGAAGGCACTCTTGTAAATCACCTCTTCAAAGCGTTTTTTCTCTATACCATTTCCAGAGGCAAACCCGATATTATTTTCTATCGTGTCCGAAAACAAAAAAACTTCCTGCGTTACCGTGCTTACATTCGTCCTTATATCCGTAGCTTTTATGTTAGCAGCATCTTTATGTCCAAAGAAAACCTGGCCCTTTTCCGGTCGCAAATAACCGTTTAAGCAATTTACCAAGGTTGTTTTGCCAGAACCAACTTTGCCTGTGATACCAACTACCTGACCGGGCTGTATA
>JAGXIP010000255.1 GCA_024635585.1 Saccharicrinis sp.
ATCCCTTTCCGACTTGTTGCCGAAAATTTTTCCTAATAAACTATTTATAAAAGCCATGTGATATTCCGTTTTCTTTTTAAATAAAAACTGTGCAAAGGTAATGATTTGAACAGGCGAAAAAAAACTGCCTATTCTTTTTTGTAATATATACCATAATATAATTGATAATTTATGGACAACCTAAATTTCCATTGAGGATAGAACACAATTGCAGATAACCTAAACTCATTCAAATTTGCTTCATGTTAAACACTGCATAACAATTGTTCCAATGCTTAAGAAACTGTAATTGTATATGAAACAAGACGTGGTTTACCGAATGCTTACAGATGTTCTCCGATATCTGACTGGCTGTCTCCCGGTCGTCCAGATTGCACAGGTGTTTGATAATCAAAGATCCAATGATAACCCTTTGGGCTCAATGGAGGACCACCGGTCGAATTCACTCCAACGTTCTTCGGGTAAAGATTACAAACTTCATCCCATAGCATAAACCGGGACAATACAACACATCGGTTCTTCGGGTTGAGTTGTTGCTCGAAGGGAGTTTGGAAACAATCAATCGTTAGCTGATTGGGACTAATATACGAAGGGCATGGTGCACGCTTTTTGATTGTTTTTTTTCATATTTCCTAGCACTTGTTTCAACGAATATCGTCATAAATATCTTAATTTCACACACATCAATGTTTGCCAGCAGACCCTAATTAGTAATCAAAAAAATCGCTGTATCGCTTAAATTAATTGTCCAACTTTTTGTTGCAAGTTCACAATGTATTTTAAGGTGCATAGAATGATACATATAGTATTTGATATCAGTTAAAATAATTAATATACCAGTTTTTTTTGTCTAAAAGCAAATTGTAAATTTCCTCTCTTTTACTTTCATCTTTAAACTTTTCAGAAACTTTCCTAGCCAGATACGATGGATCGTTCCTTCGCTCAGCTGCCCTCATTAAATCATAAAAGCGCTCACCTTCAAATGCTAGTTCACGTGCTCGTTCATCTAAAATATACTCATCAAGAGCTAATTGTTTTTGATAAAAACTTGTAGTTAAATTGCGGTAACCAAGAACCTCGTTAGTGAAAGGATGATGATTATAAATAATATTTCCAATTCTTTTACCATCAACCAATCCTCCAAATCCTACCCTTCCTCGCACTCCCATTTGCACCCGACCGGTCCCGCCGGGATAATTTGAACCATCATTTAATAATCCCACTGCAACAGGTGTAGATTCCCTGACAATACTACCTTCCAGACGTGCCAGATATGTGTAAATTTCAGCTAACCATAAATGAACTGAAGCTGCCCTGTAAAAAATAAAATCTGCATCCTCGTCAAATATATTTTTATTCCATGAGTATTTCCAAACCACGGTGTCCACGTCTTGTACCAATAGCAACGATGTTCGGTAATCGTTCTCAGATTTAAGCAAAAGCATTTGACGTACAATCATTTCATCTAAAAGTTCACCATTTCGTAAATAAGCATAAGAAACGCCATATCCGCGCCAGAAATCCCCGGGTATACCCCTTTGGTTTAAAACAATATTATCCGGATCAGGAGGAAGAAGTGGATTACCAACTCTATAAGAATAATTATCCCAGGTGGTTTCCCAATTTAAAACGGCTTGTCTTGTAGGTTTTAACATATATTTATGAGTTCCCCTTGGTTCAAACAATGACTGGAAATTATTTTGTTGCTGTTCCCCCTTACTAAATCTTGATGAAAGTATATGTTCTTTGTAATCAATATTATTAAAAATATCTCTCCAATTCCGGTTACTAAAAGTTTGATCCAACTGATAACGGTAATCTTCCGTACTATTGTAGATCACTTTTTCAAAATAATTTGCTGCCTTTAACTGGTCACCACCTGTAAGGTACATGAGCCCCATCAACGTATTCATCGCCCAGGGGTTCCAAACAGTAACCTCCCAGGAATCATCATTGTTATAGATTGAATGATTAACACCAACGGCTTTAACTCTATTTTCCATTTCATGCGTAAAATAGTCAATAACAAGCTTTTGGTCATAGTACTGTTTCTCCAGCGTAACTGGAGTATTAAAAACAGTGTCATTATGATAACCATTTCTTGCAAAAGTAATATCTACACTATCAATATAAGTACCGGATGAATTCAAATAATTATCCACTTCTCCCATCGTGGTAAGAGATTCATGAATAAATGGAATTTTGCCATAAATACGAATAGCATTAAAATAAGCCCAAGCACGCATACATAAAACTTCACCGTATAAAAAATCGTAATTTGTTATCTGACTTTGCGGATCTAAAACTTCAGGATGATTTTTTTCAAGAATCCTTATGAAATTATTGCTTGCCGAAATTAACTTGAAAAAATTTCTGGGTGAGGCATATTTATTATCTTTTGAAATATTAAAATTACTAATTTCTATTAAATCAGCATCAGCATATTCAGTAACCTGTAGTAAGTCTGCTCTAAGCTCACCTAATATAACTATTTGTTCCACCAAGTCTGCCTGTATAGCATAAAGGCCCATTTCAACAGCCCGATATTCGTACCAATCTTTAAACAATTTGTCTTCCGTAATATTAATGTCCTGATTAGGATTTAAAAAATCTTTGCATCCTGAAAAAAAGGAAAATATTATAAATGATGCTGCAATAAAAATTGAATATCTAAATGTTCTTTTCATTATCAGTAAAATAAATTTCGTTATAAACCTAACTTAATTCCCAAAATAAACTGCCTCGGTTGAGGAGATAAACCATAATCGATTCCCTGGCTTAAATGATTATGGGCATGACCAAATTCAGGATCATATCCAAGGTATTTTGAAAATGTAAAAATATTATTTGCAGATATGTAAAACTGCGCATTTTTAAAATTTAGAAAATCATCCGGAATGGTATAACTTAAAGCAACATTTTTCAATCTAATATATGAACCATCTTCTATCCAGCGGGTTGAAAATGAGGAATTACCAATTAAATCACCATATACAGCCCTTGGTACATCAGTCATTTGACCTTCGTATTGCCATCTGTTAAGAATTATTGTGCTTTGATTATCGAGACCCGTCATATTTTCATTTTGATTTCTTATATAATTAAACAATTCATTTCCTTTTACATATTGTACAAATGCACTTAAACCCCATCTTCTAAATTTAAACATATTGTTTAAACCACCTGAATGTTCGGGCATTGATGAACCAATTACTGTTTTATCGAAGTTATTAATTATTCCATCGGGTGAGCCATTAGGGCCTGATATATCCTGATAGATAGCATCACCGCCCTGATACGGCACCATCCTGCTATTTAACAGACCCCGGTTGTTTGCCTCTTCTGTAGTGGCATATACTCCTTCATAAATAAATCCATAAAAGCTGTTTGCCTGGCCCCCTACCTGATTTACGATTTGAGCACCTAAAATGTCAGTAACAAGTTTTCCTCCTTTAATTTCTATAATTTCATTCTTATTTAATGAATGAGTTGCCTGGATATCCCACTTAAAACGAGGCCTGTCAACTAACCGAAAAAACAGATCTAATTCCAATCCTTGATTTTGCATCTTCCCATTATTCTCTGGTCTTGAATCATAACCAAAATATGCTTCCAACGGGGCATAAATTAATAAATTATTGGTTTGTGATTTGTAAATATCAATATTAGCACTGATTCTGTTTCCAAATAAAGCAATATCAATTCCGCCGTTTAACTGAGAAACCATTTCATAACTAAGCTGGTAATTTGGAATTAATGCCGGATACAATCCACTTGTTTCTCTGAATTTTACGGTTCGGTAATAATTCGTTGCAGATGATTCTCCAATGTCATCGTTTCCGGTTAGTCCGTACGACACTCTAACTTTTAATTCTTCCAAAGCAGACAAATCTTTAAGGAATGACTCATTTGAGATTCTCCATGCAGTGCCAAATGAATAAAAAATTCCAAATGGTTCACCGCCAAGTTTAACTGTATTAGCAGCATTTTTGCCAACCCTGGATGATCCGTCAATTGAAAATGAGGCCATTGCCAGATATTTGTCCTTAAAACTATAATTAAGTGTTTCATAAAATGAAACCCAATTCCAGATGCGATTGGCCCCGCCAATATTTCTTAGCCCACTTGTTCCATCCTGTAACATCCTGTATTGGTCACTTTCATGTGCATTTCTGGTTAATGCCCAATCTAACTCAAATTTATTGTTCAGTGTATTTACTCCGGTAATGGAGCTAAAAGAGTGGTTATTCCCAAAACTCTTGATGAAGGACAAATAATTATTAAAATATAACGATGATAATGCATTAACGGTACCTTTTGAAATATTAATTGCTTCACCATCATCATACAACTCCATCCCCAAATTGGGCATAAAAATATCTTCTTTTAAAATATTGTAATTCAATCCAAAATTGGTATGGAAACTCATATTAGGATTAATCTCTATAATAAATCCTAACGTGGAGGTAAAGTTGGAATTACTGTTTTTTGCTTCGTAGTTATCAATAATTGCCTGTGGATTGCTTACCCCAAGTTCATCTACTTTCGACAAAATAGTAAGTTCCTGTCCTTCATTGTCATACTGATACGGATGCAACATAGGAGATTTTGCGAGACTGGAAAGGATAGGATTTGTTTGAAAAACTTTACCTGATTCTTTTAACCTTGATGAACTGTAATTCATAGATACTCCGGCATTCATTTTTAACCAGGTAAAAATGTTTAATAAACTTACGAACCTTAAATTATAGCCGTCATAACCTGAACTTTTAATTATTCCATCGGCGTTAACATATCCGAAAGAAAGACCATACCGGGCGATTTCGTCTCCCCCCTTAACTTTTATATTTAAATTATTAAAAACCGCATCAGAAAAAATAATGTCCTGCCAATTTGTACTATGCTGGTAATTAATATAACGTTCATCATCAGGAGTAAGAAATAAATTTGGAAAGTCTTCTTTTATTCGTTCCTCCTGCTGACCGCTTGAAAATAATAATTCACTAACTAACGTTTTATGTTGCCCCGCATTCATCTGGGGAATTTGATTCCCCGGCGCCAAAGAATAACCGGAACGCAAATCTAATTCAATCACAGTTTGAGTAGCTGAAGGATCAAGCGTTTCAATAAAAATCACGCCATTCGAGGCTTTTGATCCATAGGCTGCGGCGAGACTGGCGTCTTTTAAAACGGTTACTTTTGAAATATCCAGAGGATTAATAGTCAGCAGGGAATTATAATCAAAGCCTTCAAGGTTTGATTCGAATACTCCCACCATGTCAGTAATTGGAATCCCGTCAACCACATAGAGAGGCCTGTTATTTGCAACCAATGAGTTAACACCTCTCAACATTGTAACGGCACCACTGCCCGGAGTTCCGGATCTGTTAATAACATGCATCCCTGATACCTTACCCTGCATATACTGATCGATAGAAAGCGCCGGAGTATGTAAAATATTATCCGTATTAAGGGTTGATAATGCAGAAATAATATTCCTTTTAATCCTGCTTTGCGAAAATACTTTAATTACATCATCACCAGCTTCAATGTCATTTTCAGTTAAAAAAATGGTTAGCTCAGTTCTATTGTTGAGAAAAACCCTTTTATTTTTATAATCGCTGGAGGGTGCAACATTTAACCATACATCTCCTTGCAATGCACTAACTTCAAATTCCCCTGAATCATCTGTTACAGCAGGCATTTCAAAGGAACCCTCGATGCCAATAGAAACGTTGGAAACAGGCACATTCATCCCATTAACCACTTTACCCCTTACTCTCAGTGTGTCTTGGCCAGACGCAGAGGTACAGACCATGGTTATTAGAATTACTGATAAAACTACAGTTTTTTTAAAATCCGTTAAAAAGAATTTATAATTCATTGTCGTTCTTATTTGCAACTGAGAGAAAATACTATACCAAAGCTTATAAATGAAAAGTATTTTCATAACTAATTTAATTATCAACCGGTTGTAATTCAATATAATCCAACAAAAGCCCATTATTGGCAACAGTACCCGGCCCTTTATATTCAAATCTGATTTTCACTGCTTCATATGATGTCACATTATCAACATACATATCAAATTTATTATAACGTCCTTTGGGAAAGTACCTGGCACCTGTAACACTAGTTATTAATCCATTGTACCTAACGAATTCATTATAATTAAAAGTTCTAATTAATTCATTGTTGATATAGATATCATAAATACCTCCATAATCCATGTGGGTTTCAACAACCATTACATATCTTCTTGGAAATAAATTGGGGCCTTTAAATTCAACAGAATATCTTCCATTATAACCTTTTGGAAAATTAACCCTCATTACTGTATCGTTGGACGCACCAGGCAAAAAAATTCGTTGTGGTTGAACGGATATATCTGACTGAATTTTAACACTATCATTCCAGGCATATCTGTTAATTCCGGTTTGTTTAAGAAGTCTTTCAGCCTCTATTCTTGATTTTCCAAAATACAATGAATCAGGAATTGTAAAATTCAGGTAATTATACGCATAACCATTGCTAAGCACTGTTTTTTCAGTTGGGGTATAAGTAATTGCAATACTATCTCCCAATATGTTGAGAAGCTTTGCTGTATCAGTCTCAGTATTCCAGACAAATTCTTCAGGTTCAATTTTATTCAAAAATATCCCTTGTTTAAACAAATACGGCATAAGTACTTCATATTGCCATTTAATTGGAATGTCTCTGTAATCATTTACTGAGCTTCCCAAATTATCTGCTACTACATTTAAAGCCTCATTATAATCTTCGGATTTGGGAAAGACAATGGTTCCAGAAATCTCTCTAAACTCATGTTTTACAGGAAAATAATCTAATTCAAATACATTTACAATGTTGGCAACTGTATCATAAACGGTATTTCCTTTCTCATCAAAACCAATAGGCGTACTCAATTCTTTATCCAACACAATCGAATCCCGTGTATCTATATAATTGCTTAAAACCGGATTGTATATTTTAAAATATTCGTACAAATTTGGTTTTGGCGCTATTGCTTCATCAATAATAAAATATTTACCATCAAGATATAACGGGCTTTCAAAGCTAATATTAACTCCATCTATCAATACTGTTTCACCAATTCTTTCAAATTCCAGGTATTTGTCAGATATTGATTGTACAACTCTTTTTCCCTGAATATTACCAGATTGTATAAAATGAGAGACAATGTGATAACCTAAAAAATTATTTGAGATACTATTTTGCTCAAGATAGTCATTTAATACCTCGTTCGATGGAATAAAGAGCGTATATGAAATATCGGATTGAAAAATTGAATCCAATGGGCTTCCTTCCAACAACTCAACAAATTTTGAAATCCTCAAATCGGTTTTCATTTCACCAAACATCTCTTTGTCCACTGTTTCCGGATAATTATTGTAATAATCATCCCATCTTTTTTCACATCCAATAAAAATGAATGGAATTAAACTTAGCAATATTATATAAAATTTACGGCTCATATTTCCTTAAAATTAAAACGGTTCAAATCGAATATAGTCCCATAAAAATCGGCCTGGAATAAGCGATTTTATTTCAATTTTATGCGATCTATAGCTATTAAATACCACTGTACCAATTAAAACACGCCCAAAAGGGTTATTTGCTGTTCCACCACTTGTAAGGTCCAAAAATCCTCCCACCTTATTGCCATCTACGAAAACCTCCACAACGGTATTCTCACTGTTGTACCTTTCGGCAGCTACATATAGCCTATACTTTCCCTGAATAATTGGTGAAATCTGATAAGAAATTTCAAAATCGCCATCTATTTGTAAATAATCGGAATTCCATGCCGATGATACCTGATCTCCTAAGTTTACAAAGAAAAGGTCTGCACCGCTCCAATCTATAGCGCTCAAATTCATATCATCATCAAGCTGGAATGAACCTTCCTTCAACCTGAACTGACTGAAAACAGGTTCTTCAAAAAACTGATAAGTGCTAATAGTCCTGGATGGAGGCTGTTGTTTCATTAATTTATCTATTTTATGAATTGCGCCGCTTTGTGTCGTTACATTGCTCTCATCATATAAAAACCCAATATAATCAATGAAAACCGAATCTCCCTGAACAATCAGCGTATCAAAAACCTCTTTTCCCCTGTTTATTGCAAAATCAATACCTGTTCCATCAATACTTAAAGGAATGTCAGACAATGTTGTATAATTGGTATTATTACCCTCAAAATCGTCAATAAATAAATTACCGGCAAGAATATGATAACCGACAAAATTATATAAGGGATTCTGAGTGGATGTAAAATCATTGTTATCCGGACTGATTTTTGACACAAGATCATTAACCGAAGTAATGTTAAAATCATTAAATACCGTATTCGATTCAACCAGTAACGTAATTGGCCGAATGGTGTCGTTTTCTTTTATATTAATGCTTAATCTGGCATCAAACCCTGTTAAATCAACAGCCGCCTTGAAGATTGAGTAATCAGGATTTAATTCGAGCCATCTGTAACTCGTAATATTTACAGGTTCTAAAGCTGTTTCAATTAAATGAATATATCCGTTTGATACTTCAATGTCACGATAAATAACAGAGGCCTGATTATTGATTTTATAATATGACGTATCACTTTCAATAATAAAACTAACCGTTAAGAAATCGCCTGATAATGTTTGTTCAGGAAATGCGCCAAAAGGGAAGTTACCCGAATGGATTCCCAGGTTTACCACATGAAAACGACTGAATTCTGCTGCAAATTCTGCATTGTTTAGTATGTCATTCAATGATGAAACCTGGCTGCTTGTGCTAATAAATCTGTCTATTGCATCATTGTCGGGTAAAAACAAGGTGTAATCTGTTCCAAGCGGATTATATGCACTCAATGTTTTGTCAAGTCCGCCTTTTTTCAAAATAGCCAAAAAACTGGAAAACTGATCTTCATTTTCAAGTATATAATCATAGATAGTTAACTTTTCAATATCTTCAAATTCTGCAACGGGATCTGGTTTCTCACAAGAGAGAAATACAACAACCATCAAAAGAGATATTATATAATTAATTTTTTTCATATCTAAAAATCATAAAAAGGGTTTTGAACCAAATTCTTATTTCGCTCAAGTTCGTTTTGATAAATCGGGTAATACCAGCCCAACGGATTGTTCAATTTTGCAGCGAGTATTCTTTTTTGAGTTGATGGAACATTGTTAACAATAATCTCTACCAACTTATTCTTTCTCTCAAAATTATTCCTTCTGCCCATTCTCAGGAGGTCAAACCAACGCTTACCTTCGTATGCAAGTTCCCTGGCTCTCTCCTCCAAAATTGCATCTTCAAATCCAGCAGGGCTATTTGCAATTGCAACTGGTTGCAGGCCTGCCC
>JAGXIP010000256.1 GCA_024635585.1 Saccharicrinis sp.
AGATGTGTATAAGAGACAGTTTCCATCTTGTTAGTCAAAGTAATGATTTGCTTGGTTATGGTTGTATTTTGAAAGAATCTGCAGATTCAGCAGCGGTAGAAACGGCCATTTTTTGCTGTATTACAGCCAGCCTCTTTTGCACCATAGATTTTATGTCGTCGTCGCCAGTATAGTTTTCGGCTATACTCTGCAAATACTGCTTAGCCTGAAAATTCTCGCCTCTATCCATATATATATCCGATAATACGATAAAACTACGTGCCAGCCAATATTGATGCGAAGTCCCTTTGTTGGCAAAATCGAACACCTCATCTTCGGCCTTTTTTGTTTCATGCGAATCGTAATAGTGTTTCGCCAAAATAAATTTCGCTTCGGCACCCTCGGCACTTTGTGTGTTTTTGGCCAACACCTTATATTCGTTCATGGCATTTTCTGTATCTCCCTTCAAAATATGCGCACCTGCTTTAATGTATTGCGCTTCGCGAACTATTTCGCCTGCTGCTTTTGAGTCGTTGATAATTGTTTGTGCAGCATCAATGGAGTTATCGGCATCTTTTAACTTGTAGTAACTACGCAAAACACCTATTTGTGCTTCCATTTTATTTTCTTGTATCTCGGCCACCTGCTCCAAACGCTGAAAATTACCCAATGCAGCCTGGTAGTTCTCCATTCCATAATTAATTTCACCAGAGCGGATGAGAGCATCTTCGGTAAAAATATTTTTACCGCGGGTGGTTACTTCCTGATACGCTTTTAAAGCCTCACTTTTATCGCCTTTTTTATACAAGCAATCGGCCATGTAGTAATTGGCATTAAGCACAAACATTCCTTGTGGATAGTTTTGCAAATACTTTTTAAAATTACTGGCGGCCACATCGCATTTAGCCTCCATATAAAATCTTTCGGCCGATACATAACTCAACGAGTCTTGCTCACGTGCATCAATTTGGGCAAAACTTCCCAAAGTGTTGGTGTATCTCATGTATCCATCCAAATCGCTCCTATCCATATAAATATTACGGATGCCCAACAAAGATTCGTTGGCTTCCTGAGTTCCAGGAAATTCGTTGATAACGCGTTTATAAAAGGCCATGGAGTTGTCGTAATCGGTCGCATTGTAATATACCAAACCAAGCTGTAACATGGCTTTTTTCGAAAAGCTACTAGTTGGATGTTTTTCCTTAATAGTTTTAAATTGTCGGATGGCATTATCCAAATCGTTGAGTGCCACATACGACCTGCCCATTTCGTAAAGTGCATCGTCAACATAAGCCGAACTGGGATATTTATTTATCAAGCGGTTAAGTTCCATAATTTTTTCCTTATGCTGTTTCACAATTCCCAGTGAAATACCTTTTTGGAACATGGCATAATCCGGCGAGCCATCGGCAAACCCACTTGCCTGCTCATAAGAACTCATGGCCTGTGTAAAATCGCGCTCTACAAAATAACAGTCGCCAATACGGTTATAAGCATCTCCAATGGTTGGGGCATCCTGGTTCAACTCCATTTTTACATATTTACGCCACCAGGAACGTGCTTTATCGTAGTTTTTACCTTTAAACTCGGCATAGCCAATATTATAATGCGCCATGGCAAAGTATGGAGTTTCGTAACTGCCCGGCATCAATATAAAACTGTTATAATCTTTAGCAGCTTCGGTATATTGATTTAAACGGTATTTGGCTTCGCCGCGCCAATAATAAGCCTTAACTTTCAGTTGACTATCGTAACTCTGGTATTGCAGACTATAATCGAAAAAGCTGATAGCTTCATCAAACTTTAAGTTGGTAAACAAATCGATGGCATGATAATAAGCCACCCTTTGTATTGCCTTGTAAATACCCGCATTCTTAATTTTAATTTGTTCTAGCGCTCCCAATGCTTGCTTATAGTTTTTAGTTGACAAAAACACTTTGCCTAAGTAATCATAGGCAAGATCTATTTTATCGCTCTGCGGAAACATCTCAATAAAACTCATGAAAGAGTTTATAATTTCGTTGAAAGGTGAATACGAAAGTTCATAATTAAGTTTGATGGTGTTAAACAGCGCATCCTCTTGTATATCCTTGTCGAAATCTAATTTAGATGCGGCTTCAAATGCCACCCGCGCCCGCTTTTTATCCTTTAATTTAAGATGACAGTCGGCCAAATGATAATAGGCATTTTGAGCCATTTTATCGTTGGCCGAAGTAACCATGCTCAGGTATTCTGCGGCTTTATCGTACTTTTTCTGATAGTAATAGGCAAATCCCAGATGATAGAAATCTTCGCGTCGAGCCTTCTCGGACAACTCAATGGTTTTTTCGAAATAGGTGGTAGATGTGGCGTAATCTTTTTTCGCGAAATAAGATTCGCCCACAATGCGTGCCATATCGGCCTTCCGTTTCTGGCTACCTTCCTCCATCATGGGCAGCGCATAGGAGATAGCGGCATCGTAATCACCCTTCAAATAATATATTTGGGCAATATAAAACGGCACCACTTTTTCAAATGCCTGCACATTGGTTAAACGCTCAAAACCTCTCAAAGCGGTTTCATAGTTTTCCTTTTGATACTGGATATGAGCATAGTAATAATTGGATGCTTCGTAGTATTTGCTGTCAATATCTTTTAAATCGTAAAAATAACCATTGGCCACATCATATTCTTCCTCCATAAAATGACAGTAACCCATTTTAAATTTAAAGGCGAGTCTGGTTTCTTTATCCAATTGGCGTTCGTTTACATTTTTAAACTCACGCAAAGCCTGACGGTACTTTTTACGGTTCATCTGTATGTCGCCCAAATGGAAATGAGCAAAAGCCTTTTTATTGCTTTCGGGATGTTCCTTTACAAACTGCTCAAACAAATATTCCGCATCGCCATTTTCTAACTCTTTGGCGCATAAAGCCCGATAATAATAAGCTTCTGAAATCAGGTTTGATTCGGCACGTACAGAATTTGCGATAAATTTCTCGAACTGATCGCGAGCCGATCCAAATTTATTAAGATGGTAGAGCTCCATAGCTTGGTCAAAGTTCTTCTCGGGCTGTTTAAAACCTATGGATTGCTGAGAAAAAGTGCTTATGCTTATCAACAAAGCAATAAGTATAGCAGAAAGTTTGGTCGTATTTATCATTCAATAAAACATTTTATTTCCGAAAAAATCAAAAAAAGGTATCTCCTGATTTTGCGGCATAAAGATAAAAAATTTAAGCTTATATTGTATTTGTTGGCTTCCTTCGTTCAAACGTAAGTATATCACAATTTATTTTTTTATTTTCACACCATAATTAGAAGTCCATAAAAATATAATTGCAAAAAAATGAGCAAGAAGGATTCTGTAAGCATCGAAAATAAACAAAACAATGTGGTGGAACTTAAAAATGCCGTCATCCGACATCAGGAAAACATTGTTTTGAAGGACGTTAACGTAGAAATAGCCAAGGGTGAATTTGTTTATTTGATAGGCAAAGTGGGAAGCGGGAAATCGAGTTTACTAAAAGCCCTTTATGGTGAAGTGCCCATTACCGAAGGCTATGTTTTTGCCGTTGGATATGATCTGGGCAAGATAAAATCGAAACAGATACCATTTTTAAGAAGAAAAATGGGCATTATATTTCAGGACTTTCAATTATTGAGCGACCGTTCGGTATATGAAAACCTGAGCTTTGTGCTAAAAGCTACCGCTTGGAAAAATAAAAAAGCCATGGACATCCGTATTCGTGATGTGTTAACACAAGTGGAAATGGTGCACAAGGGTTATAAAATGCCTCACCAACTGTCGGGAGGCGAGCAACAGCGGATTGGTATTGCCCGCGCCCTTTTAAACGAACCTGATTTAATTTTAGCCGACGAGCCCACCGGAAATCTGGATCCTGAAACTACCAATACCCTTATGCAGTTGCTGCTCAAGATTTCGGAAAGTGGTAAAACAGTTATTATGGCCACCCACAATTACGGTATGGTGGATAAATACAAAGGACGAATTTTAAAATGCGAAGACGCACGTTTGAAAGAAGATAGCAGCGTTGTAGTATAGATGGATGCCATAAGATTAAGTTGCATTTATCAAAGTGTGTGATTTGAAAAGTAAAATAGAGAAATGGACTTAGATATATAAGAGTTTATCTATAAAAGGGACGGAATTTGCAGAGAACGAACTCCATAAAATATTCAGATACTATCTCAAAAAAGCGGGTTATCGAATCGCTATAAAGCTTGTAAACGGAATATACAATAGACCGTTTAAATTAAAAACTCATCCCGAGATTGGCCAAATCGAAGAATTACTTAAAAATAGAAAAGTAGAATTTCGTTATTTGCTTTACAAAAACAATTATAAAATTATTTATTGGGTAAATACAGAGGAAAATCGAATAGAAATCATTGATGTTTTCGATGTTAGGCAGTATCCACAAAAAATACGTTGGTCTCAATAGTATTGAGAAATCAAATGAGGTTTTTGTTAGACTCAGTAAATTCCCACCACCCTCTATAACTCTGGCGCCGAACGATATACAAAACTACCATCGGAGTGTTTAGGATAAAACGATTCGCCATTGTACATCATACGCCCTTTGGCAAAAACAAAATCGGGACGACCCCTGAGTTTATAAGGTTTATAGTTTTGATGATCGGTGGAAAGGATAGAACAATACAGATTTCTATCAAATGTTGGATTCCATATTACAAAGTCGGCATCGGAACCGGGCTGTAAAACACCTTTTTGTGGCCATAAGCCCATTATTTTTGCCGGACGTGCTGACACAATATCCACCATATCCAATATATTTATCTTTCCCTCGCAAACCCCAACAGTAAATATCATACTAAGATAGTTGCGTAAGTAAAAAAACTTATCCGGACGATTATATGCCAAATCACCCTCCACATCTTGTTCTATGGTTAAATTATAAGAGGGCGGGTTAATTAAATATCTCTTGTTTTTCACCAATTCCCAAACCTCTTCTACTTTAATATGCTTACAGCTGTTTGATGGCGCTATTTGGTGCTGGCTATTTTGATTGGCAAGCGCTGTTTTATCAGATATGTCAATAGAAAATGGGATGCTGGCACTAACAAAAAAATCTCCTCCCATATTAATACTCTCCTGTATCAGCTCCAGCTCCTCTTTAAACTCCACATTTAAAAACATAAGTGGACACTTGAACTTCAGCCCCATTTGCAACAATTCTGACAATGCTTTCAGATGGTTTTTAAAAACAATTGGTGCACTAAGTATAATATTATCCAATCCACTTTTACCAGCCTCGCGAATAACCAAATCGCAAATAACAAGCAAACGATGATTAGAAGCCATGCGCATGGTAGATTCTAGAGCCTTTGTATTAACTTTATCCCAAATGGATACGTTTATTAATACAGTAGATATTCCTTCGTGTATATAACTATAATCTAGCGCAGAGGCCATACTCTTTTTAACATCGCTAAACGACAAATGAAAGGCGTAATCTATTAAATTATTGTGCGCTTTTTGTTTGGCTTTATATATATTGTACAAATGATTTTTATTATAAAAACTCTCCACAGCATCAAGCATGGTGGTGGTTCCGTTATATATTTCGGCTTGGTTTAGTTTGTTTAATTCCTCCTTGGTTTTATCATTATCGCTTAAAAACAAAAAATGACGGTTCATATCCACCGCACCCGGCAGCACATATTTTCCGGTGGCATCAATTACCGGGGTTTCGCTATTAGGACGTGTTAAATTCTGACCTATTTGTAAAATTTTACTACCCCCCACCAAGATATCTTCGGTAATAATTGCCGACTCCTTTACGACGAAACCATTTTTTATAATGATATAATTCATTGTAGGGTATTTTATAAAAATATACCATGTTACAAAGTCCCATTTACACAGAGTTAAATATGCTTTGCTTCATCTCATAAATTTACATCAAATATCTTTGTTTTACAAAACAAAAAATTAATATTTTTTACGTACTGATTTATCCTATCCAGAAACTTAGCATTGATTCTTGAATATTTCGTATATTTTTGTCGTGGCAAGGGTGAAGTGTTGGAAAGCGGAAAGCAAAGAGCAGAAAGCGAACGGCATAGAGTGAAGTGATAAAGGACAGCGAGCAGGGGAAAGGGGAAAGCAAACAACGGAAAGCATAAAACGAAGAGTATAGTGTAGATGGATTTTGGTTGCAACTATTATTTGACGTGGGAGTTAGAATCAGAAAATAAAAAATGATGAGAGAGACTGATCTTTTAAAATACAACAACAGTTGGTATCAACCAGGCGGAGCAATAAAAAGAGTGCTTTGGTATTTTGCAAATGTTATTTTTTTTATTTGTCCTTTGAACCCTTCGTCGGGAATTAAAAAAATAATATTAAAAATGTTTGGGGCAAAAATTGGTGCCGGGGTGGTTATTAAACCTGGTGTAAACATCAAATACCCATGGAAACTGAGTATCGGCGAAAATAGCTGGATTGGTGAAAAGGTTTGGATAGATAATCTGGATCAAGTAAGCATAGGCAAAAACTGCTGTCTGTCGCAGGGAGCCATGCTGTTGTGTGGAAACCACAATTACAAAAAAGAAGCTTTTGATTTAATGATAGGCTCAATAATTATTGAAGATGGCGTTTGGATTGGTGCCAGAGCAATGCTAACGCCACATACCCATTGCAAAACACATGCGGTATTGTCGGTGCAATCAGTGGGTTCGGGAACATTGGAGTCTTATTCTATTTATCGCGGCAATCCGGCTTTAAAAATTAAGGACAGGGTAATAGAATAGAAAGCAAGCACAATCAAAGACACATCGCTCACAAATAATAAAGAATTATGGAACAAAAACAAAAAACATATTTTAATTGGAGTTCGGGAAAAGATGCGGCATTTGCACTTTATCTATTGAAAAAAGATAAAACACTTAACATTGATAAACTGCTTACCTCTATTAATACCGATCATAACAAGGTATCCATGCATGGCGTACGACGAGGTTTGTTAGAAAAACAAGCAGAATCGATTGGACTTTCACTGGATACAATTGAGCTGTCGGAAGAATTAAGCATGGAAGAATATAATTTGGAAATGCAAAAAGCTGTATCCAAGTTGAAATCAGAAGGATATACAAGCAGCGGCTTTGGTGATATTTTTCTTGAGGATCTTCGCATGTACAGAGAAGAACAATTGAAAACCCTAAACATCTCTTGTTTATTCCCATTATGGAAGAAAGACACAAAAGAGCTTATACATGAATTTTTAGCACTTGGATTCAAAGCGATAGTCATTTGTATTAAATCGGATTTACTGGATACTTCCTTTCTTGGGCGCGTGATTGATGAGCGTTTCATAAGCGACTTGCCCTCAAATGTTGACCCCTGCGGCGAAAATGGAGAGTTCCATACCTTTTGTTTCGATGGCCCAATTTTCACCAAACCAATTCCGTTTTTAGTTGGCGATAAAATTTTTAGATCGTATAAAAATCCTAACCAAGATGACGATTTAGAGAATGATATAGGCTTTTGGTATTGTGACCTTTTACCTTGTTAATTGATAAACGCTCATTAGATACTAATTGCCAAACATCCTCCCAAACATCCGTTTATCACTTATAGCCACAAAATAATATGGACTTAGCTCATCCCTCATGTCAATGCTGGTTTGGTATGTTCCGCTAAACTTCTTTTTAATTTCTTCAAACAATACACGTCCATTTTTGTCCAAAATTTTTATTTCCAGCTTTCTTCTTTCTTCAAAATTTAGCGATACATCCACTGTTTTAAGCTGTTTACCATTCTTACTTATCACTTTAAAATGCACTTTTGCATCCGTGGGTTTTAGCGCCGGAGCAGTAATTATCTTTGAGGATACGCCTGCCTTTATTAAAATATCGGCATCAGAAAGCAGAATTTCCCGAACGTGTTTATCTTCCGGAGTGGTTTCTGCAGATTTCAAGAGCTTGCTATTTTGTTCTATCCCAATATGCCTATCCTCCTCTACCCTACCATTTTGGATTAGATCTTTAACTCTGTTATCCATGTCGGCTGGTTTATGTCGCTCAAAAACAGCATTCGTAATACCATTAAAACTCAAACTTAAACCTGAATTAAGTTGAAGATAGCTGCCCATAGAGTCTGCATCAATAGCTGTTACGCTAATGCTCAATAACATACCAGAATCGAGAATAGAAAAAATACTGTCCAACTTATGATATATGCTGTCTATATCCTTTTCGTAAAATATGGTGCTGTAATAACTGCTCGTTATAGATGAATCCTTGGTGGTGTTTAATAATGAAAAATGCGTTTCGGTGTTTTGTGCATTTATAGATACAGAAACAATTAAGACTGCCAACACCTTTAACTTTTTAACATTAGTTCTATGCGGTTTCATGCTTTTCTAATTTTGTTTTTATAGATAGTAGCCAAAATAACTCTATTATTTAGAGTGAACAGGCAACGATCTATTGTACACGGGTTAACATCGGGTTAAATTGAGTTAAGGAATAGTTAAAGTAAAAGCCTATAGAATTAAAAAAATTATCTTTACCCAACTTGGACAAACCAAAACAGCCATACCCCAAGTGTTTTACATGATCATCTTGTTTGGTTTTGGCTTGTCCAAGTTGCCGGGCAAAATTTAATGATGCATATTTTACAATTAAGCGTTGTATTATTTCTTCTTTTTTATAACAACAATAATGCATCATAAATTTTGCTTGGGTATCTTATCCCTAATATTCTGCCATTTTCTGGCAGAATATTAGGGATAAGATACTAACAAACCTGTTACAATCAATTAAGCTTGTTTGAAGATACAAAGATAATGAAGAATAAATCGTTTACGGGACTGGTAATTTTAATGGGTTTTTCGCTGTTGGGCATTATTACAGTTCAATTTTTCTGGATGAACAATGCCATAAAAGTACGTCAGGAAAAATTTGATGCTACTATTTATGATGCCCTGCAAGCTACCGTGCATCGCATGCAGCGTGAAAGGGCAGCCAGTCATTTCATAGAGCGTTTGATTCCCCAACAGGGTTTACACAACACGCAAACTGAAAAAACGGAAAAACCCCTGCCCAATTTTCCAATTGTTAAGCCAAAAAAAAGTAGGCAATCACCGGGCGATATACTCACAGACCGGAACAAAGCTACCTACGTTCCTAACCAGGGTCTTATGCAGGGATATATAGAAATTCAAAGTAACGGAAAATCGCAACAAGTAATTATTTCAGAGCGCAATATCAATTTTAACGACAACAGCGAGGCGAACCGAGCCGAAAAATTGATAAAACAATGGCAAGATTCTGTCAAGCGTGTGCTGTCGGCAAGTGCTAACACAAACCCAATTAGCATATTAAACCAGTTTAGCTACGAGTTTGAAATGCGCTCGTCCGACATTAGTAATCGGATAGATACTGATAACTTAACGCGCATTTTCGATTACGAACTAAAAATGCGGGGTATTGATTTGAATTATGAATATGCTGTTGTTAACCGAAATGATGGAGCACCTACCAAGCTTATTTCCAATAATTACAAATCCAAAGAAAGTGATTTTGGCTTTGTAGTGAACCTGTTTCCCGACGATTTTTTCAGGAACTGGTCGCCACTGGCACTGGATGTATATTTCCCGAAGCAAGATATTTTTATTTACAAATCCTTATACCTGCTCTTGGGTTCGTCCTTTTTATTTACCCTATTTATAATGTTCACCTTTTACTTTACCCTTCGCACCATTCTTAACCAGAAAAAGCTGTCCGAAATAAAATCGGATTTCATCAACAACATGACCCACGAGTTCAAAACACCAATTGCCACCATAAATCTAGCTACCGACAATATTGCAAGTCCCATGATAATAAACAAACCCGAGCACATATCGCCATTTTTGAGAATAATCAAGGAAGAAAACAAACGTATGAACAACCAGGTAGAACGGGTGCTTCAAATGTCGTTGATTGAAAAAAGGGACTTTCAGTTGGTACCTGTAACAACAGATTTACACCATCTGATAAATGAGGCAGTGGCAAATATGCAACTATTGGCCGAACAGAAACAAGCGGAAATAAAAACAAATTTACAAGCGGACAAAACCACTTTTAATGTGGACGAAGTTCATATTACCAATGTAATAATGAATTTATTAGAGAATGCCTTAAAGTATAGCAACGAAGATCCCATCATTGAAATATCTACCCTGAACACCAAAACAGGCATCGAAATTAGTGTGATAGATAATGGGATTGGGATGACCAAAGAGCAACAGACTAAGGTGTTCGACAAATTTTTTAGAGCTACCAAAGGAAACATCCATAACGTTAAAGGTTTTGGCTTGGGGTTAAGCTATGTAAAAGCCATAGTAGAAGAACACAATGGTAATATTACAGTGAAAAGCAAATTGGGCGAAGGATCCACATTTAAATTATTTTTGCCGTTTAATTAATCAGGTAATTTTAATCCTAAAAGTATAAAGTAGTAAAACACAAGTATCAAAGATATGAGTAGCAAGTATCTAGCAGGAAGAATCTGTATTTGACTTGAACTTCGGGTAAAAATTTATAATTTAGCACTTTACACTAAATAAATCCATTTAAAATGAGCGATAAAAAAAAGGTTTTTATGGTTGAGGACGACCAAAATTTTGGAACCGTTATGAAATCCTATCTCGAAATAAATGGTTTTGTTGTAACCTGGGTGAAGGATGGAGCCAATGCCCTCAAAACATTTATAACAGGTCATTTTGACATCTGTATCCTTGATGTTATGCTCCCCCATGTGGACGGTTTTACCATAGGGCGCGAAATAAAAACCAAGGAAGAGGACATCCCCTTAATTTTTTTGACGGCAAAAACGCTGAAAGATGATGTACTGCAAGGTTTTGGCATTGGTGCCGATGATTATGTAACCAAACCTTTTGACTCTGAAATTCTAATTGCTAAAATTAATGCCATCCTTAACCGGAGTGCCAACAGAGATGATGAGAACACCCAGAAACTTTTTCAGCTGGGGCGTATCGAGTTTAACTTGGAATTACGCACACTTACCTCACCCGGCCATGTTGAGCAGCTATCGCCTAAAGAAGCAGAGCTTTTAAGGATGCTCTCGCTATATATAAACAGAGTGATGCCACGCGAAAAAGCCCTTGAAAAAATATGGGGCCAAAACAATTATTTCACTACCCGTAGCATGGATGTTTATATCACCAAACTACGCAAGTACCTTCGCGCAGATCCACGAATAGAGATAGTAAATATTCATGGTAGTGGATATCTTCTCAAATTGGAGGAGTAGGTAAGAGAGTTAGGTGTTAGATATTAGAAGTTGGAAGTTGGAAGTTTGGATTTTGGTATAGAGTTGAAGAAGATTAAATGATTAGAGGATTAAGGGATTAAGGAGTTACCGTTTTATCGATAATTGCTCACTGATAAATGTTTACTGATAACTGTTTACTGAAAATCATTCTTCAACTGCAACAATTTCTTCCATGCGATCATTAATATCAGCGCTTAAACCTATAATCTTAAAAATCTTTGTTATACGTAAACTATTATTGAACAATGGTATACGATATCTTCCGCTCAGCATATAGGCTTTTTGGCCTTGCACCAAAATTTCAACGGGCATTGAAGTTATACAATCTACCCCCATGAAATCTAACATTTGTTGATCCGGATTATCCTTGCCATTAAACGAAACGCCAAAAACGGTAATCTCCTTGTCGTGAAATGCCAGTTCGTACACAAGTTGGCTATTGGCTACACCTTTTAATAAATTAGTTTTAATGGTGGCCACCGCTTCTAAATATTCATCAAATTCATTAAGTTCAATCACATCTTCGTAACGAGGCATGGTGGGCAAAAACTGATAATCTTTTAACTCTTCATTAGGAATATCTCTTCCATAATACTCCATTTTATTTAACAATGGCTGCAACGCATTTTTAACCAAAGAATCTGTTACGGAAGTCATTTTTAGTGCTTCAAGTTTATTGGTTCCTGTACCGTAATAAGCATAATTAACATAGTAGGGATTCAAAAATGTTATTTTGGTAGTTTTACCCTTTCCTATAACCCCTATTTTTAACATAGCTCCAAAAGCACCCTTATCGGCTACACTGGTAGCCATACTGGTTAACTCATCGCAGGTAAACACAATGACTCCTAAATTTTTATTGTCATCGGGATGATACATTCCCAATACTTCAAAATCTGATTTCAGCAGTAACTTAGTTACCTCAGCTGTTAAAATGCTTACCGTTTTATTCGATTCACCTAACCAATAATAAGGCTGAGTAGCCTTAATTGTCAATACCAATCCGATCAATACAACGGTAATAAAAAACCTCTTCATGCTTGCTAAAGCTAAAATTTGCCTAATTAAGGGCTGCAAGATAACAAAGAAATTTAACATTAACAGTTGTTAACATGTTGTAATTAAAAACTTCTCTTTAATCTAAAGCAATAAATTAATAACTCAAGCTAATTCCCCACTTCACTTAAAAACTTAACTCTTACAAGTCTTATGTTTTCTTCCGAATATTCATCTTCTCCCAATTCCTTGAGGGCACTTGCAATATCATCGGTTTCGGCCTCTTCCTTAAAATAATCAAATATATCGTCTTTGCGATCCTCGTCCATCACCTCATCAATATAATAATCAATATTAACACGGGTTCCTGAATAAACAATAGACTCTATTTCTGTCATCAATTCACTCATTTCCAAACCTCTTGATTTGGCAATATCGTCCAAAGGTATCATCCTGTCGATACTCTGAATAATGGCTATTTTATTTTTCGATTTGTTGGCCACTGTTTTCACAACCAAATCCACCGGACGTTCA
>JAGXIP010000257.1 GCA_024635585.1 Saccharicrinis sp.
GGTAAAAGCCGAGGGTGACTTGACCGTTTTGTCTGTTAATCATCAACAAAACTTTCTGGATAAAGCCATTAAATCAAATGAGTTAGTGGAACTAGAAAAGGAATTGGAAATAGTTGACGAAAAAATCGGGCTGGAAAGTACTTACTTAAATATTTTAAGAGAGGAACTTGCTTTTTTGCAGGAAAACAGAGTTATAGGTGGGAAAAACGAACAGGTGAGTGTAACCAATCTTCAGCAAACGGCTAATTTTTATAGTACTAAGTTAACTGAGCTAAAGATGAAGGAAATTGAACGCAATAAGTTGCTTAAAAAATTAATGCAAAAAAGGAGTGATTTGCAAAGTCAAATAAGTACACTATCGAGCAAAAAAGAATTTCCAAGTGGCGAGGTGTTGGTAAAAGTGGATGCAAAAAGAAGTGGAACTTTCGCATTGGAACTTTCGTACATTGTCGAAAATGCAGGTTGGTTTCCTTCTTACGATATACGGGCAAAAAATATTAACGAACCTGTGCAATTGGTTTACAAAGCCAATGTTAAACAGGATACAAAAGTAGATTGGAAAAACGTTAAGCTCAAGTTTTCTTCTGCTAACCCCAATATTTCGGGTGTGGCACCGCAATTAAAAACGTACTATTTAAATTATAACAGTCTGCCACCAACTTATAAGCAAATGGCTAATAGCGTTACTGGTAAGGTAATGGATAGTAATGGTGAAGCTTTACCGGGGGCTACCGTTGTAGTTACAGGGACTACCATTGGTACAGTAACCAACGTGCAGGGCGATTATTCTATCACTATTCCAAACAATGCAGCGCAACTGACCTATTCCTTTATAGGTTTCGAGAGCCAAACGCTACCAATTCGGGGAGGAGTGATGAACGTAGCGCTTCAGGAAAGTCAATTGGCTTTGGACGAAGTGGTAGTTATGGGTCATGGAGGTGAAAGAAATATTTCAGGTGCACTTCGGGGTAGAGCAGCCGGTGTAGTTGTGGATGATCAAATGACTGCATCTTCAATAAAAGTGCGTGGCACAAGTAGTTTGGCAATCCCAACCGCTCAGGTAGAAAATCAAACTACGGTAGATTTTGAAATTGAATTGCCTTATACCGTTCAATCCGACAATAAGAATTATAGCGTGGATATGGCTTTTTACGATGTGCCGGCTTTTTATCAGTATTACGCGGTTCCTAAGGTAGATAAGGATGCTTTTTTGATTGCAAATATTGTTGGATGGGAAAAATATAATCTATTGGAAGGTGAAGCCAATGTGTTTTTTGAAGATACCTATGTGGGCAAAACTTTGATGGATGTGCGGTATGCGTCCGACACTTTGGAGATTTCCTTGGGCAGAGATAAAAAAGTATCGGTAAACAGGGAGAAGCTGAAGGATTTTACCACCAAGCAATTTATTGGAAGTAAAAAAGAAGAAACACGAGCTTGGAAAACCACCGTGAAGAATAACAAAAACCAGGAAATAAATATGATTGTCCTTGATCAGGTTCCGGTTTCAACTATCGAAGCCATTGAAGTAGATATCCAAAATATTTCGGGAGCAAAGCACAATGCCGAAACAGGTGAAATAAAATGGGAGTTTAAAATTAAACCTGCCGATAAAAAAGAACTTGATCTGAAATATTCAATCAAATATCCAAAAAACAAAAATGTGTATGTGGAGTGAGTTTAAAAGCATCTCTCAAAAAATTCATGGCATTGTGCTCATCGCTTTCCAATCATCATAAAGAGGGGGAAGGTTTTTATTTCTCCCTCCATATTTGGTTTGTGCATGGTAAAACAATGATGATAATTAACCGACTTGAAACCAGCTAATTCAAATTTTTGTTTTAGCTTTTCTGGGTTAAAACCCAAATGTCCGGTAAACTCCTCGTTATGAAAAGAGCCATCTTCTTCAAAAAGATCCACAACCACCAAAGAACCACCTTTGGTTACGATTTCTGAAAACCGTTCCAATACGAGGTCAATTTCTTTAACGTGGTGCATCACCATTAATGAATAAACCACATCAAAATTTCCATCCCGATAATCCACTTCTTCCAAATTGCCAAACACTGGTTTTAAATGGGTAAGTCCTGCATCCAATACCTTCTCTTCCATTACTTTTACCATCTCTACAGAGCTGTCCATCATAACAATTTCTGCAAAATAATCCTGCATCATAAAACTTAATGCCCCAGTACCTGCACCGTACTCAAGAGCCCGACTTGTACCTTCACCGGAAAGTCTGGTAATTATCTCCCCGGCTATTGCTTTGGATCGTTCCAAACGCTCCGGATTTTCATCCCATTGACGGGCTACAGTATCAAAATGATTCATACAGATTTAGATAAGAATTAATTTTGCTGTACAAATATAGTCACCTGATTTGTTTTTAGTGCTAAAAAAACTGGTGGAAAACCATAACTTTGTTGTATGGATTATAGAGACGAAGTGTTTTTGGCGGTTGCCGAGAATTTAAGTTTTTCGAAAGCAGCGGAGGAGTTGTTTATCAGTCAGCCTGCTGTGAGCAAGCATATCAAAGAGCTGGAAAGCAGTTTAAATAGTACCCTTTTTGAGCGGAAAGGTAACCGGATTTATCTTACCCGGGCAGGAAAGGTAAACTACGAATATCTAAAAAAAATAAAACTCCAATATGCCGAACTCGAGTTTGAACTGGGTAGGCTAAATAATACATATAAGGGTACTTTAAAGATAGGAGCTAGCTCAACCATCTCACAATACGTGATTCCGGAGGTGCTGGCCTTGTTTTATAAACGATATCCGAATATAGATTTGTATTTGTACAGCGCCAACTCGTTCGATATAAAACAAATGTTGCTCGAAGATGAAATTGACTTGGCGCTGGTGGAAAATACTTCCTCGTTGGCAGCCTTAAAATATATCGATTTTTTAGACGACGAGCTGGTGGTGGTTACGGGTAGTAATAGCGTTTACGCTAAGCGTAAGCAAATTACGCTGTCTGACTTTCAGGAAATACCCATGGTTTTGCGCGAAAAAGGTTCAGGAACGGCTGAGGTTATTAAGGAGGCTTTAAAAAACCATAATTTGCGTTTGGATGATTTAAATGTAATTATACACCTGGGAAGTACTGAAGCCATTAAGAATTTCCTGTCCGATTTCGATGGTATTGCCTTGGTTTCGGAAAGGGTGATTGTTAAAGAACTGCAACTAAAAACCATCGTGAAAATTAAGGTGAAAAATTTGGATGTATCCCGTAAATTTAGGATTGCCCTCCGACAAGGAAATGTAGCTAACAATGCACAGACGTTTATAAACTTTCTCTCCGCTCATAACTTTTAGTTATGCGATATAGATTTTTTGTATTTGCTTTAGCTATTTGCAACATATACTTTTGTTGTAACAATTAAAGTAAAAACAATGGTACTTACCGAAAAACAAATACAAATTATTTACGTTTTTGTTGCAGCCCTTTGCTTTACGCCACTACTTTCACCGGCCATCGCATTACTTATTGGCATAGGACTGTCGTTATTAGGGATAAAAACTACATCAAGTGATGGTTATACTTCGTTGTTCCTTAAAGCATCTATTGTGTTAATGGGTTTTGGAATGAATTTGGCACAGGTTATTGAAACCTCACAATCTGCTTTTTTAGAAACAGCCATATCTGTAGTTGTAGTGATGGGTTTTGGTATTTTTTTAGGAAAAATGCTTAAAGTGGATTCTAAAATAAGCTTGCTCATTGCCTCGGGAACCGCTATCTGCGGTGGTAGTGCCATAGCTGCCATATCCAGCGTTTTGAAAACCAAGAATTATCAAGTGTCCTTTTCGCTGGTTGTGATATTTATATTAAATGCACTGGCTCTGTTCATGTTTCCTTACATTGGTCATATGCTTCATCTTTCACAAGAAACCTTCGGGCATTGGGCGGCCATCGCCATCCATGATACCAGCTCGGTAGTGGGAGCTGGAGCTATTTATGGCGAAAAAGCGCTGGGTATTGCCACAACTGTTAAGTTGATTCGGGCTTTGTGGATTATTCCATTGTCCATTGTTATTTCATTGGCTCAAAAAGGCGAGAAAAATAAAATCAAAGTTCCGTATTTTATCTTGCTATTTGTGGTAACCATGCTAATTTCACATGTAGTGCCGGGTTGGGAAAGTACTTTTGAACACCTGAATTGGTTGGGAAAAAAAGGAATGGTAGTTGCTCTTTTTCTGATTGGTTCGGATATTTCAGTTTCGGAAGCTAAAAAAGCTGGTGCTAAAAGCTTCGTTTTGGGAATTTTATTATGGTTTATTATAGCAGGAGGATCACTTTTTATGCTCACATTAAAATAGAAAGGATGGAATTATTTTGGATATTACTTATAGTTTCTGTTGCAAGTCTTATAAAAGGAATTACCGGCTTTGGTTTTGCTCTGGTGGCTTTGCCTCCTTTGCTAATATGGTATACGCCGGTAGAAATAATACCGGTGCTAATGGTCTGTAACCTTATTTCATCGACTATTATTGTATTGCAAAAAAAGGAAAAGGGGCTTGTTAAAAGAGAATACAGGGCATTGATAGTCTGGGGAGGTATTTTTTCTTTTGCAGGTGCTGCCGTTTTAAAATATATTCCTGAGCATATCATGATTCGCACCATCAGTGTGGTGTTTATTGTGCTTACGCTCCTAACTATGTTCAGCGTAAAAAAAGTTTTATCCATATCAAAGCTCGCTTATAAAATAAGTGGAGCAGTAATCGGATTTTTAACTGGTGCCATATCGGTAAGCGGACCCCCATTGGCTCTACTATTAAATCTTACAAAGGTTACTAACCGTGAATTCCGCGAAATATTTTCGTGGTTCAATATTGTCACCTCTATAATTGCCATCGCAGGTTATTTAAGCATGGGACTACTCACGCAGGCCTCCTTAAAAATGCTTCTGATGTTTTTCCCTATTTTATATATAGGGTCGTTTATTGGCAAGCGACTCAATAGCTATATCCCGAGCAAAATATTCCGAAGTGCCACCTTGGTAATCACCTTGGTGTCGTGCGTGGTGTTACTGATCCGGGTGGCATAGGGAGCTGCGAGGATTTTGTTATGAATGCTTGGTAATGGTATTAATTTTAGTATCTATTTTTTTGAATTTGTTCGTAAAGTTACACGTAAACATAAGCTATTTAGTTTTGCAAAAAAGTCCTCTTTGTTCCTGACTTTTGTAAAATCACAAAAATTATGAGATGTTTTTTATAACCTGCCGAGCTTCTTCAAAACTATTGGATTCCATTAGTCCTTTACGAATTTCGGCAGCACCCTTAAAATCAGAGATGTAAATTTTGAAAAAACGTTTTAATACGGGGAATGGCCTTGAATTCCCCCACGCTGATTCATACAGATGTAAATGTTTCAAGAGTGTTTCAAACCTCTTTTCTATGGAAATTTCTGTAAGGGATGATTCAAACATCCATGGGTTTTTAAAAATCCCACGGCCAATCATCACGCCATCTGTATTGTAACGTTTTGGGCGCTCGTGCGCATCTTCAAAACTAACGATATCTCCGTTGCCGATAATAGGTACAGTTGGTGCAATCACATCTCTAATAGCGGAGGCTTTGGCAATTTCGTTCCAGTTTGCTTCTCCTTCTGACATCTGCTTCTGAATCCTTCCATGCAGAATAATGCCCTCCACTGGCTGGCGGAGTAAAAAATTCATCCACCGTTCGGTATCCACTTTCTTTAAACCTAACCTTGTTTTTACACTTACTGGTAAGCAGGTTGCTTCCCGCGTGGCTTGAATAATTTCTGCGGCGAGGGATTCGTTATCAATTAATGCAGAACAGCTGCCGTGCGATACCACATTGCGAACAGGGCAGCCCATATTGATGTCAATACCGTCAAAGTCGTAATTCTCTTTAATGTATTTTGTGGCTTCAAAAAATTTTTCCGGATTATTTCCCCAAATTTGAGCTACAATCTTCACCCCTTTTTCGTTCAATAGTTGCCGCTCAGTTTTTGAAATAACTAGTCTCTGCGCAACACTTTTTCGTCCCTCAGGATGACACAAACCATCCGTGGAGGCAAATTCTGTAAATACAACATCCAGGTTCCCGGCAGTAGTATTGTGCAAAATCAATTCGCGAAATGCGGTGTCGGTTACATCTTCCATGGGTGCAAGCATCACCAATGGTCTCTTTGAAGTTTTCCAAAAATTATCTTTTTCAATAGAGGTGTGCATACTTTTATAGTTATCGTCAAATTACAAAAAAACCGCTTCATTATATTATCCAATAATCTCCCATCCCATCCAAAGTTATCGAAGAACGCTTTCCAAAACTCTTCCAAATAAAGGAGTTGCCTGCTTGTGGCATACAGCGGTATCCTTAAACGCAAAAAGAGCAATCGAAACTTAATTCGATTGCTCTTTTTAAAGATGGGCGGCGACCTACTCTCCCA
>JAGXIP010000004.1 GCA_024635585.1 Saccharicrinis sp.
ATTTACAAAAACTTTTATGATGCACATTCAAGTTGTAAAGTCTAAACTACACAATGTTTCGGTTACCGAAGCAAACCTTAATTATGTGGGCAGCATTACCATTGACGAAGATTTAATGGATGAGGCCAATATAATAGAGAATGAAAAGGTGCAGGTAGTAAATAATAACAATGGGGAGCGCATAGAAACCTATGTTATTAAAGGAGAGCGTGGTTCGGGAGTTATTTGTTTAAACGGTGCAGCAGCTCGAAAAGTAGCCGTTGGCGATATAGTTATAATTATTACTTATGCCTCCATGCCTTTTGAAGAGGCGAAATTATTTAAACCCATATTTGTATTTCCGGACACGGAAACCAACAAGCTGGTATAAACAAATTTAAATTTCATTTAAACCCCGGTCGATTCGGGGTTTTTTGTATCAATATCTGATGATGACTACTACATCGTTTAAAACAAAAATTGCGACGGCAAAGCAAGCTTCCAAAATAGTGCAGCAATGGCAGCAAAACAAAGAAAAGGTGGTTTTTACAAACGGCTGTTTTGATATTATACATCGTGGCCACGTAGAGTATTTGGCTGCCGCAGCAAGTAAAGGTCAACGCTTGGTTTTAGGCCTAAATACCGATGCTTCCGTGAGCAGGATAAAAGGCCCTACTCGTCCTATCGTTGATGAGCAAAGCAGAGCCATTGTGCTCGCTGCTTTTACGTTTATCGATTTGGTGGTACTTTTTGATGAGGACACTCCTTACGAATTGATTAAAACCATACAGCCTGATGTACTGGTAAAAGGAGCCGATTATAAAGTAGAAAATATTGTGGGCTATGATATTGTAACACAAAGAGGAGGTTCAGTTGAAACGATCACTTTTGTTGAAGGTTTTTCTAGCACGAATATTATTGATAAACTTAGTCGGCAGTAATCACAATAGACCGTTAGATTTTAGATAATAGACATTATACTTATTTACAAGCGCTATATTATCAAGGGGTTAGCAAAAATCGCGTAACTCAGCAAAAATTCTAACATTCAGATAGTTACAAAAATATAACGAAGTGTTGTAATCAGTAAAAAGCATTAACTCTAACCTCTAACTTCTAATCTCTAATTTCTAACCTCTAAAAGTCTAACCAATGGCCAAAACTAAATCAGTATTTGTATGTCAGAACTGCGGTGCCGATTCGCCCAAATGGGTTGGTAAATGCAATGCATGTGGTCAATGGAACACGCTTGTAGAAGAGTTCGTGGTTAAGTCAAATGCCAAGAGTAGCGCGGTGCAAAGCTTCTTCGAAACCACCTCGTCAAAACCCGAGTATATAAAAAATGTTCCTGCCTCTGATGTACCACGGATAAATACTTCTAATGTTGAGCTCGATAGGGTGTTGGGAGGAGGAATGGTGCCAGGTTCCATCATATTAGTTGGAGGCGAGCCGGGTATTGGTAAATCTACCTTAGTGCTGCAAATGGCCTTGCGCATAGGTTCAAAAAAGGTGCTTTACGTGTCGGGAGAGGAGAGTCCGCAGCAAATAAAATTAAGGGCTGATAGGATTCATCAGGGAAATGATAACTGCCTGGTTGTGAGCGAAACTTCATTGGAAAAAATATTGGGTCACGTAAAAAATGTGGAGCCTGATCTGTTGGTCATAGATTCCATACAAACATTAAGCAGCGAAAATATTGAATCGGTGCCGGGTAGCATATCGCAGATACGTGAGTGTGCTGGTGCTATTTTGCGTGTAGCTAAGGAAAAAAATCTGCCTGTAGTGTTGATTGGGCATATCAACAAAGAAGGTAACTTGGCAGGACCCAAGGTGTTGGAACATATGGTTGATGTGGTGCTTCAGTTTGAGGGGGATAGAAACCACATGTACCGTATTCTTCGATCGATAAAAAATAGGTTTGGCTCAACGGCCGAAATAGGCATCTTCGAAATGTTGGGCGATGGTTTGCGCGAAGTTTCCAATCCATCCGAACTTCTCCTTTCTCATCATCACGAAAACTTGAGCGGTGTGGCCATTTCGGCAGCCATAGAAGGAATGCGGCCTTTTTTGATAGAAACACAAGCCTTGGTTAGCACTGCTGCATATGGAACACCACAGCGTTCGGCCACTGGTTTCGACCTGCGCAGGCTTAATATGCTGTTGGCGGTTTTAGAAAAAAGAGCAGGTTTTAAGTTGGCGGTAAAGGATGTGTTCCTAAATATCGCCGGCGGAATAAAAGTGAACGATCCCTCCATTGATTTGGCGGTGGTATCGGCCATTTTATCTTCAAATATTGATATTCCTATATCTCAAAAAATTTGCATGGCAGGTGAGGTCGGGCTTTCGGGCGAAATACGACCTGTAACTCGCATAGCTCAAAGGATAGGTGAGGCTTCCAAACTAGGCTTCGAGCAAATTATCATACCAAAATTTACCAAAGGCTTGGATTTAGCAAAATTTGATGTACAAGTAATTCAGGTTAGTAAGCTCGAAGAGGCTTTTAAGTTATTGTTTGCGTAACCAAGGGTATCGCCCTAAGCGATGCCCTTGGTAATTGATTCTAATAGAAAATAATCGCTATGCTTTAGGTAGACCATGGTTAAATTTGCATAATGCCTTGTGTAATCCTAACTTGCTGTATAAGGTAAGGGTGCCTATCCAAGCGATACATCTGGTGTAAATCACAAACATGTTATGCGATGTACTTCCAAACTGGTCATTTATATCATATCTTTAATCAAGGCAATAATAAGCAGAACATCTTTTATAATCGGGGTAATTATCTTTTTTTTCTTCAGAAAATAAATCTCCATATTTTACCCTATTGCGATATTTTGGCGTGGTGTTTAATGCCTAATCATTTTCATTTGATGATACTAGTGAACTTTACTACCAAGGGTATCGCTCCGAGCGATGCCCTTGGTGAAAACTTGACCAAAAGAACCGATGGCAATATCGGTACTGCAACAACCGAAGGCATCGCTTTGAGCGATACCCTCGGGATCGAAACTAGGAGCATTAATCAATCTATTGGACTGATGCTTAGGTCTTATACCAATGCCATAAACAAACAACAAAATAGAAGTGGAAGTCTGTTCCGGAAAAAGACCAAAGCAGAGTGTATAACTTGTTCTGATGAGATTACCCCAAGTTTTATAGGCACTGCAAACGGTACTGTTTTTTTTAGCAGAAACACCTGAAAGGCAATATCCGCAAATTTGCTATTCTTATATTTTGAATAATCCGGTGAGGGCAGGATTAGTAAAAACAGCTACTGATTGGGAGTTTTCATCAGCCAAAGACGTAAGGGATATCCGCAATGGAAAAATAATAAACAGGGAGGTCATAAAGGAGTATGGACTCGTATTTTAAACCAAGGGTATCGCTCTAAGCGATGCTCTTGGTGAAAACTTGACCTAAGAAACCTAGGGCACTGCCTTGAACGATGCCTTTGGTAATTGAATGTTATCTGTAAAAATAACCGAGGGCTTCGGTTAAAACGAAACCTCAGTATAAACCTCTAATAAAACTCTTCCTCCGTATCATTGGAATAAACACCTTCAATTTCATCGCCCACTATTTTGGATCTTTTGTCGTCGTCGCAATCTAATGAAATGTCAAAGTCAACAGGTGGCTCAAAAATATCGGCTTGGGTAACAGCCAAGGAGTCATCGTCATACACCTGTTGCATATAAAGTGCCCAGATGGGCAAGGCCATGTTAGCACCCTGTCCTCTGGTTATGCCATCAAAGTGGATATCCCTGTCCTCGCCGCCTACCCATACACCGCTCACCAAGTTTGGTGTAACACCTATAAACCAGCCGTCGGAATGGTTTTGCGAAGTACCTGTTTTGCCACCTATTTGGGCAGTAAACTTATAGGTGTAGCGCAAACGAATTGCTGTACCTCTGTTTACCACACCTTGTAAAAGGTTCAGCATCAGGTAGGCTGTCTGTTCGCTTATTACCTCTTTTTTGTTTGGTGTAAACTGGGCAATTACATTTCCAAATCTGTCCACAATCCTTGTAATCATCAAAGGTTCAATGCGTACCCCTTTGTTGGCGAATGTGCTGTATGCACTTACCATTTCGTTTAACGAAAAATCGGGTGTGCCCAAACACAGTGATGGTACGGGGTCAATAGGGCTAAGTATGCCCAGCTCATGGATCATGTCGCTTACTGCTTCAGGGTTATATTGTTTCATCACCCAAGCCGAAATATTGTTATTAGAGTTGGCCAATCCCCATTTAAGGCTTACCATTTCACCTTTGCGATGCTTTCCATCGTCCCTTGGGGTCCATGTTTTACCATCAGGTAGCACAAAGGTTTGTGGTATGTTGGGCACCAGGTCGCAGGGTGTATGACCCTCTTGCATGGCCAGCGTATAAAGCAGAGGTTTAATAGTAGATCCTACTTGACGCTTACCTTGCGAAACCATATCGTACATAAAATATTTAAAGTTGGGGCCACCAACGTAGGCTTTCACATGTCCGTTATTAGGATCGATGGAAAAAAAGCTGGCTCTTAAATAAAATTTAAGGTGTATGATGGAATCGAGTGGGGTAAGTACGGTATCTCTTTCTCCCTGCCAGGTAAATACTTCCATGGGCACCGGAACTTTAAACGACATCATAATCGAGTCTTTGCTAACTCCGGCCTGTTGCATGTTACGGTATCGGTCGGAATTGCGAATGGCCCGGTTAATGATGCTTTCGTACTGTTCCTGTGTAATTTTATTCGTGAACGGAGCTCGGGATCTTCCCTTTTTTTCTCTGAAAAATGCCTTTTGTAAATCTTCCGACAAATGTTGTTTAACTGCATTCTCGGCATACGTTTGCATTTTATAGTTTACGGTGGTATAAATTTTTAAGCCATCGCTATAAATATTATATTTCGATCCATCGGGCTTTAAATTTTTGTTGATAAATCCATAAATAGGATTTTTTTCCCACTCTATACTGTCGGCAATAAATTTGTCGTTTAAATAGGCCGGATAATTCTTCCTTTCAGGAAAATTGGCGCTAAGTGTAAGGCGGATGTGTTCGCGAAAATAGGGTGCAACACCCTCTTTATGATCCCTACGGGCAAACTTTAAGGTTAGCGGAATAATTCTTAGCGAATCGTATTCCGTATCGCTGATCAATTGAGCTTTACGCATTTGATTTAAAACAACGTTGCGCCTAAACTCAGTGGTATCTGGCCGCCTCACCGGATTAAAAAGTGCAGGGTTTTTAAGCATGCCAATAAGTACTGCGGCTTCTTCTATTTTTATGGAGTCGGTGGAGGTGGCAAAAAAAGTTTGTGCCGCCGATTTAATGCCGTACGCATCGTAAATGTAACCTACCTTATTCAGGTACATGGTTATAATCTCATTTTTGGTATAGCTACGCTCCAACTTAACGGCAATAACCCATTCGTTTAGTTTTTGCAGTCCACGATCCCAGATGTTTTTGGCAGGTTCGTGAAATAATAATTTAGCCAACTGCTGTGTGATGGTGCTGCCACCACCCGATCCTTTGTCGCCCAAAATAACGGTACGCAGCATCACCCTAGCCAAGCCCCTGGGGTCTATCCCTGAGTGGTCGTAAAATCGTAAATCTTCGGTGGCAACAAGTGCATTTACCAAATACGGAGAAAGCTCGGAGTAATCGACAAAAGTTCTGTTTTCTATGGCGAAATTTCCAAGTACCTGATTATCTTCTGAAATAACCTGACTGGCCAAATTGCTTTTGGGGTTTTCCAGCTCTTCAAATGAAGGCATGATACCCAAAAAACCTTTAGAAATTAAAAAGAACAGAAGAAATATGAATAATAATCCTAATAAAACGCTTCCCCAAAACCATTTAAGTAGTCTGATAATCCCTTTGTTGTTTGTGCTCATAATGTTGTATGTTGATATTTTTTTGTGTAAAAATAGTATTTTTACTTACACCAGCATTTTTTAATTTGCGTATCCTAAATCCCGCAATTCATTTTTTGTGCAGAATTTATACCTGATTAAGTCGAATGTAAGCTCAATCGAGCATGTAAATATTGGATGAATCAACCTTTGGTGTTTCCAAATATCTGGACTAACTATTAATTTAATACCACACATATAAATAGGCTTTTTAGTATTGTAAGGATTATTTTATAAATTTGACACCTTTTAAAGGGCGATGATAGGTAAAGAATTATTTGTGGTTTCACTTTAAGGATGATTGAATTTAGAATTAACATATTATAGTAGATGGCAAAAAAAAACAGTGTAAGCGAAAATAACTTGGTTATTGTGGAATCCCCAGCTAAGGCGAAGACCATAGAAAAATTCCTTGGAAAGGATTTTTTGGTGAAGTCGAGTTATGGGCATATTCGCGATTTGGCCAAGAAAGATTTTGGGGTAGATATTGCCAATAACTATACACCTCATTACGTTGTTTCCGATGATAAAAAGGAAGTGGTAAAAGAACTCAAGAAACTGGCCAAAGACGCAACTATGGTTTGGCTTGCTTCTGATGAAGACCGCGAAGGAGAAGCTATTGCCTGGCACCTTTACGATGAGCTGGGTTTAACACCCGAAAACACAAAAAGGATTGTTTTTCATGAGATTACCAAATCGGCCATTTTAAATGCGGTTGATAATCCCCGCGACATAGATATTAATTTGGTAAATGCACAACAAGCACGCCGTGTATTAGACAGACTGGTGGGCTTTGAGCTTTCGCCCGTGTTATGGAAAAAGGTAAAACCATCTCTTTCGGCTGGGCGGGTACAATCGGTAACGGTTAGGTTAATAGTAGAGCGCGAAAGGGAGATATTTGCTTTCAGTCCGGAATCATCGTTCAGGGTAACGGCTATCTTCACCATTACTGATGAAGATGGAAAAGTATCCGAAATAAAAGCAGAATTATCTAAGCGCTTCGATACGCAGGAGCAAACCGAAGCCTTCTTAAATAAATGTAAAGGCGTTGATTTTAAAGTGAGTGATGTCACAAAAAAGCCACTTAAAAAAACACCGGCAGCCCCTTTTACTACTTCGACATTACAGCAGGAAGCCAGTCGTAAACTGGGATTCTCCGTTGCACAAACCATGTCCGTAGCACAAAAGCTTTACGAAGCAGGTAAGATAACATATATGCGTACCGATTCGGTTAATTTATCCGATACGGCTCTGAAAATGGCCAGCGACCAGATAACATCGGTTATGGGTGAGGAATATTTGAAGATACGTAAATACCAAACCAAGAGTAAGGGTGCACAGGAGGCTCACGAAGCTATCCGCCCAACAGAATTAAACAAACCAACGGTGGCTGGGTCGCAACAAGAGCAGAAGCTGTATGAGTTAATTTGGAAACGAACAATTGCCTCGCAAATGAGCGATGCCCAATTGGAAAAGACTACGGTGCAAATTAAGGCCAATGGCATTACAGAGCATTTTACAGTAAGTGGTGAAGTGATTAAGTTCGACGGATTTTTAAAAGTATATTTACAAGCCTCTGAAAATGAAGGCGACTCCGATGAAGAGGAAGATTCAGGATTGTTACCACCCATGAAGGTAGGCGATGCCCTTAGCTATGATATTATTGAAGCCCGCGAGCGATGGAGCCAAAAACCACCGCGTTACTCAGAGGCGGCACTCGTAAAAAAACTTGAAGACTTAGGTATCGGACGGCCATCTACTTATGCACCAACTATTTCGACCGTGCAAAACCGGGGTTATGTGGTTAAGGAAGAGCGCGAAGGAGTACAAAGAGATTACCAATATTTAGCCTTAAAAGGGAATGCGGTTATTGCTGAGCAAAAATCAGAAATTACCGGTGCCGAGCGCAATAAACTTTTTCCAACCGACATAGGTATGGTGGTCAACGATTTCTTAATGAAATATTTCACCAATATTGTGAGCTACGATTTTACGGCTAAGGTAGAGGCGGAGTTTGATGAAATAGCAATGGGCAAAATTGTATGGAACGAGTCTATCGACGAATTTTATCAAAGTTTTCATCAGCAGGTGGAAGATACCCTGGAAAATTCAGAACGTAATACAGGGGAGCGACAACTAGGTGACGATCCTAAAACCGGGAAGCCTGTTTTAGTAAAGATTGGCCGCTACGGCCCTATGGCACAGTTGGGCGAAAGCAGCGAAGACGAAGAGGTGGAGAAACCTAAGTTTGCTTCCTTGCAAAAAGGGCAACACATTGAAACAATAACCTTAGAAGAAGCTATTCGTTTGTTTGATTTGCCTCGTGACCTTGGCCTTTACGAAGATAAAAAAGTTGTTGTTGGTATTGGCAGGTTTGGCCCTTATGTTCGTCATGATGGCAAGTTTGTATCCTTAAAAAAAGGAATAGACGATCCATTAGAAATAGAGCTTAGCAGAGCCATTGAGTTGATAAAAGAAAAAAGAAAAGCGGATAAAGAAAAGCATATAAAAAGCTTTGATGAAGATCCGGAAATTCTTGTTTTAAATGGTCGCTTTGGACCCTATATATCGTATCAAAAGAAAAACTATAAAATACCCAAGGATACCGATCCTAAAAAGCTTTCGTTGGAAGACTGCCAGAAACTGATTAAAGAAGGAGGTAAAAAAACAGGTAGAAAAGCACCGGCAAAAAAGGTAGCTGCTAAAGGTGCCACGGCACCCAAAACAACAGCTAAAAAACCGGCGACAAAAAAAACGGCAGCTAAAAAAGTAGTCGCCAAAAAAAGTACTAAAAAATAATTTTCAAAATTTAAGAAGGTGCAACTCCGTGATTTTTTTGAAACCATAGAAGCTCCAAAGCTTACTGCCCATTTGATGCCCATGGACGATACCCTGAGCAATCAAATTGTTTATGGATTGGATGAAAGTTGGAACACGGAAGAGGTAAAGAACTTTGATATAGCAATTATTGGAGTGGCCGATGACAAAAATGCACCACATAACCAGGGTTGCCGCGAGGCAGCAGCAGCTATCCGGAATTCCTTGGCAGCATTACGGAAAACATCCGGAAAGCTAAGCGTTATTGACCTGGGTAATATAAAGGGTCTTACGTTAAACGACAGGTATTTTGCACTTGGCGAAGTTATTCAAATATTGGTTTCGCTTGGGGTGCGTGCTCTTATTGTAGGTGGAGGACAGGATTACGTGCTACCCATAACAAAGGCTTTAGGCAAGTCCGAAAGTGACTTATTGCTAACTATGATAGATGCTAAGCTCGATTTTTGCACCAACGGGAGCGATTTTAGTGCCCATACCTATTTATCGGAGTTAGGTAAACAATGTAATCAAACCATATTTGAATTGAACAACCTGGGTGCGCAAAAATATTTGATAGGCGAAAGTCAGGAACAAGAAATGATTAAATTGGGTTGGGAAACGGTTAGGCTAAGAGAATTGAGAGGTGAAAATATGACTAATGCCGAACCTTTTTGTAGGGATGCCGACCTTATAAGTTTTGATGTGGGGGCTGTTGAGCAAAGTTACATGCCGTATTCCACCAGTATAAATATAAATGGTTTTACAGGGTTCGAGGCGTGTCAACTTGCATGGTTTGCCGGTGCAGGAGCAACAGCAAAAGCGTTTTGCATGCACGAATATAACCCAATTGTGGATAAAACAGGCAAAGGAGCCATGCTTTGCGCAGAAATAATTTGGCATTTTTTTGAGGCTATATCCCAGCATACAAGGGAGATACCATCGGAGAGCTCACAATTGTATAAAATTTCTGTGGTTCATTTACACGATTTTGACGTTCACATACGTTTCTATTCAAACAGAGTGAACAAAAGATGGTGGATTGAAGTGCCTTGGAAAAATGAAGTGAAATTACTTGCTTGCAATAAAAAAGATTTTTTGAGGGCACAAAGTGGCGAGTTACCCGATAAATGGTGGAAATTCTATAAAGAATCAACATGATTAGGGCAGTAATATTTTATAAAAAACAACTTTTTTAACAAACAAAAACGAAACCTTTATAAGTAAAATAAAGTATACGAACCCAGTTTTACCCGGAAGCAAAAGCGTAAACTGCATATTTAAAATGCAGACTGTGAGTGAGATAGATTTTAGCCGGAAAAACAGGAGTTCTTTGAGTTTTTATAACTGGATTAAATGTTTAGGAGAATTCTGATTTTTGTTATATTTTGCGTTGCTGCAAATAATGTTAAATCGCAATACGATCCGCAGTTCAGCCAAAATATGTTTAACAAATTGGCTGTTAATCCGGGGTTTGCCGGGGCAAGCGATGGCTTAAACCTAGTAGCTCTTAACAGAAATCAGTGGAGAGGAACCATGGCCATAAAAACAACGGTTTTTAGTGGCGATATGCCAGTCAAGTTTTTTGGCGTTAATTCGGGAGTGGGGCTAAATTTTATCAACGATGAAATAGGTAATTTCACAAACCTATCCATCCATTTAGATTATGCCATAAAATGGGAAATGGATAAAGGTGCCTTATCGCTGGGACTAAATGCTGGATTGCTCAATCAGAGCTTGAAAGCAAATTGGAATCTGGCCGATCTTAGAGGTAATGTTTACGAACCTACAGATGGTAATATTCCTAGTGCCGATCAAACAGCTTCGGCCTTTGATGCTGGGCTGGGAGTCTATTACGAATCTGAAATTTTTTATGCTGGAGCCTCCTTATCGCACATAACAGAACCCGAGGCCGATTATAAAAATGAATTTAATTTTAAAACAACTGGAACTTTTTACCTACTTGGAGGGTATAAGCATAAAGTTGAAGACACCGCATACGAACTTTTGCCTTCTGTTTTTTTTAAAACCGACAGAAGAAGTATCCAGTTAGATGTAAACACGCTGGTAAGATATAGAGGAAGATATTGGGGAGGGTTGACTTATCGTTATCAGGATGCCATAGTGGTGTTGGCAGGATTAGAAATGAAGAACGGAGTTAAATTTGGTTACAGTTACGACATAACAACCTCTGCAATTGGCGCAACCGGATTCGGGGGTACGCACGAAATAATGATTGGGTACAACCTGGATATTAATTTTGAGAAGAGAACAAAACGCTACAAAAGCGTTAGATATTTGTGATAAGAAAAGAAATAATAAAATACCGATAGTCTGAAATATTATGAAGAAAGTACTAGCTCTTAGTGTCATTGTAGTCACTATCTTAAGCGGATGTAGTAATTCTGGTGGAGGTGAACTTACCGGAATACCTGTAAAGGGTAACTTTTACG
>JAGXIP010000258.1 GCA_024635585.1 Saccharicrinis sp.
AACATTTAGACCCATGTTTTGCATCTGATCCACGTTTTGCTCTAAGTCAGCATCTGTAAGATAATTGTATATAGAAAAGAAAGCTTTGGATGTAATCTTTTTTAGCAGACCATCTTTTCGATTCATTCTTCTGCCTAGAACAACTTGATAGCCTTCAAGAGCTTTTTTATAAAATTTTATTATTTCCTCAGGACGATCTTGTAAGTCCCCATCCATTACAATAACCCAATCACCTTTTGCATGATGTAAACCGGCAGTTATTGCATAGTGTTGTCCAAAGTTCCTAGTAAGGTTAATCCCTTTTATTCTTTTATCTTTTACGGTTTCTTCCGTAACCTTTTTCCAATCCTCTAATGGGCTTGCATCATTTACGAATATTATTTCAAAGTTTGAGGATATTTTTTGCAAGGTGTTTACCAGTCGTTCGCTTAAATCCTGAATTACAGGAGCGCACATATATAAAGGTATTATAACTGAAATTTGGCACATGAAGTTATGGTTTTAATTTGCTTGGTTCTTTATAAGTTTCTGTTTCGCCAGTCTCTTTCGTTATGTTATACTTCATCGTAAAATAACAAAGGTATCCACCATTTTAATCACATAAAAATATTCTTTAAAATAAACGTAGTTGGATAGAAGTGTGGGCGCCTTCTTCATAAAAGATTTATAATTTAACAGTTACAATAATTCCGGCGATAATAAGGATAAGGCCGGCCACTTTACCCCAGGTAAACGATTCACCAAATATAATAATACTTAGCACCAATACCAATACAAAGGCGAGGCTCATAAAGGGGTAGGCAAAGGATATCTCGAACTTCGTCATGGCCGCCATCCAGAACAGGCTAGCCACAAATGCTGCGGCAAATCCGCTTAATAGCCAGGGATCCAGAAATAGCTTTGCCATGTAAATAGCTTTTTCGGCAGAACCCTCCGGAAGTTGTCCTTTGAGGTTCATGCGCCATTTAAGCGCCAGCTGGCCGTAAACCGTAAATAGAATGCAGCCGAAAATGTATATGTAGCCCATGATAGGTAGGCAGGATTAGTGATTAGCTGATTAGTAATTTACTGTTGGAGGGTATAGCTTTGGTTAGTTTGTATAATTCGCGTAAGCTTTCCGTAATGTTAATCATATTGGAATATTCTTTGCAAGTAATATAGTTGGATTGAAGTATAGCAGCTTTATGTATGTTATGTTTTGGTTATTTTGAGTCTCCAATTACCACAAACTCTCCTTTGGTAAGGCTCACCCCATAGTTGCGTGTGGCGCCATGGTTAAAGGTTCCGGGCGGTATTTGATACAGGCGAACTGGGTAAAGATTTATAATGTCCAGCGTTCCGTCGGTGCTTCCGCTGTCGATAATGATGACTTCGGTTTGGTCAATGAGCGTTTGTGCAAAAATAGCATCCAGGCACTGTTTAATGGTGGATATGCCGTCTTTTACGGGGATGACGATGGAGATAAGTGTTTTAGTTTTCATTTAAATAGCTGATTATATCTTTCGTTCTAGCATCCCAGGTATTGTTTTGACCATATGTTTTGGCTTCCTTTTCGCTAACGAGTGGCGGTAATATATCTTTAACAAGTTTATCACAGAGATTGAGGAAATCAGTCTGTGATGAGTATAAATAACAATAATCTTTGAACTTCTCAGTTTCGGGATATTTTGTTAAAATAACTGGCTTCCCACTGTAAATATACTCGTATGCTTTTACGGGATTTACGCCTAAAATTATTTCATTAATTACAAAGGGCATAACCAATGCATCGGCTTTATGCATGGCCGGGTATACTAAATTGTGATTAATGGGTTTGTGGTATTTTAGTCTATTGTGTATGGGTAGGTTTATATTTTCTTCGTGAGGTCCAATAAGGATAATATTGATATTAGGATTCATCTCAAGAACCGATGCCAAGAGCGAAAAATCCATCCAAGAAGCAATAGTGCCAATGTAAATAATGTTTTTTTGAAATATAGAATATAATTGCGATAGTGAATCTGGTAGATTTGTTAAGGAATTATTGGTATTAGGTAACGAAATAGCATTGTTAATTATTTTGATTTTTTGCTCTGGGGTATTGTGTCGTTCTATTAATTTTTGACGAAGATTGTTGGAAGAACAAAATATGTAATTGGCTCTTGTACAAAGTTCTTTTTCAAGTTGAGTAAGACTTGGATTAAAATTAAAAAAGGCCAAAGCATCATCCATATTGTCGTAAACAATAATTTTTGATTTAGGCAAGAAGTGATGGATATGAGCAAATTGATTTGGAAATGTTATCCAAATAATATCGGTACGTAATGCGTTAAAAATGCAGCTTATTTTTTTTATATAGTAATTGAATAAAGAGATTACATTGAGGTTTTTGAATATCTGAATGGATAAAAATGTTTTAACAGTTAGCCTTGAGCTTTTTGTTTTTTCTAACTTCTGTTTGTATTTAGAATCTTTGTCATGAAGTACTTTAACATGATACATTTCAGCTAAACCTTCGGCTAAAAAATGAGGACGTTGTTTAATCCATCCCCATGGGACTTGCATTAGGTAGAATATGTTTTTCACTTTATTATTATTTGTTTTTGTTTTTTTACTTCCCTCAAATATGACTAATTACAAACAATAGTTTTACAATGCTTACGTTATTTGCTATTTTGTTTTTTGAACTAATTTATTAAAATCATCTGCAAACAATTGTGAAAAGTTGTCAGCACCTTTGTAATTTAAATGTTCACTATCATAAAATAAGTTTTTATCCTTGCAGATAGGGCTATGTCGGTAATCCAATAACGTTATTTGTTTTGATTCAATGAAATTAATTACCGAATCCATAAATATAGAATAGTTACTCGTATAATATTGTGGTGAGTAAACAAGTATAAGCTGACTACCGTATAGTTGACATTGGTCATATACTTTTTCAATATAGTTTAATCCAGCAGTTAAATTATTTTCGGATAGGCTAAAGTCTGAATTGTTATTTTCCCAATCAAAAGATTTTGCTTGCAGAGGAAGAGGAGTAAATCCGTTAATTAAAGTGTCGGCTGAGTATGTCGAAAAAATATTGCCAATACCTTTGTAAAAATAACTGGAATAACCGTGGTATTTAAAAATTGAAAGATACTTTTCTGTAACTGTTAATGTTTTTGCTAAATAGTAGTAAACAGTGGGTTCGTTGTAAAATGGCAAGTATTGTTCTTTGTCGAACAAAATAGAATCAATACCAAAAGTACCAGGTTCAATGTTGAAAATAACATATCTTGGAAATTTATTATACTTTGTGTAGGTCATCCATTTTGCGTATTGCATCATGGTTTTAGATCCATCAATACCTAAATTATAACACGATTTATCTGTGATTTCATAAATAATAGATGGATTAAAATGTTTTTTTGCTCTTGAGGAACCCAATATAATAATTTCAGAATCGTGCTTTTGTTTAATTATAGCATTCCAATCTTCTATCAATGATATTGTATTTTGATTTTTTAATCCTGAGTCAGCTAGATAGGTAAATACAATTGATGTTAACCAAAACATTAACAATAAAAGGGTTATTTTTTTGATATATTTAGCCATTTTAAAATTGAAAATATATAAAACTTTGAGCTTCGTTAGGATAACTAAGTACAATTATAAAACACAAGATAATATAGTAAGTGTATCGAGCATATTTGAATTTTGTAAATAATGGTTCAGGTATTTGATTTGCTTTTATTTCCTGTTTGTAATTTATATATTCTTGAAGTATTAAAATGATAATATAGATTACTAAATAGGGCTTCAAAAATAAGACAAATTGGCCTGGGGCATTAAATGTGTCGGTAAACATATGTGTTATATAGGTGCTCGCAGAGGATACAGTATCTGATCGAAAAATAACCCAACCAAGTGTAACGCATATGAAAGTGAATAATGGGGCAAGGAGTTTTGCTTTTTTGAAAAAAATATTTGAATGATTATCGTACGTTGAACTATGTTTCTTTAGATAGAGAGGTAGAAAAAGAACTGCATGGAAAGCACCCCAAGTAATAAAAGTCCAATTGGCACCGTGCCAAAAACCACTCACTAAAAAAACGATAAATATGTTTCGTATTTTAAATAATAATTTAACACGCGATCCACCTAATGGAATGTAAATATAATCTCTAAACCATGTGGACAGTGATATGTGCCATCTTTTCCAAAAATCGGCGATGTTTGCTGCAAAATAAGGATACCTGAAGTTGGTCATTAAAGTAAAACCAAAAAGTCTGGCTGTACCAATAGCAATATCCGAATATCCTGAAAAATCGGCATATATTTGGATTGCAAAAAAAATTGCTCCTAACCAGAGTGTTGTGCCAGCATATATTTCAGGATTATCAAATATTTTATTAACTATTGGAGCGCAATTATCTGCAATTGCCACCTTCTTAAATAAGCCCCATAAAATGAGCCAAGTGCCAGTTTTAGCAAGCCTATACGAAAAAGAGTGTTTTTGAGTAAACTGGGGTAGTAGCTCGGAAGCCCTTTCGATGGGGCCGGCCACTAACTGTGGAAAAAAACTTACAAATGCAAAAAAAGCAATAGGATTATCGGTTGGCTTCAGTTTACCTTTGTATATATCAATTGTGTAGCTTAACGTTTGAAAAGTATAAAAACTTATACCAACAGGTAAAATGATTTGTAGTGTGCGTATATGACTATTAAATCCTAAAGTCTGTAAGCCATGAGCAAGCTCGCTTGCGAAAAAATTAAAGTACTTAAAAAAGAACAGTAAGCCTAAATTTGCGATAAGGCTAAAATACAAGAGTCTTTTTTTTACTGCTTGCCTTTTTGCCTTATAAATAAATAAACCAACACTGTAATCTAGGATAGAGCTAAAGAATATTAATATTAAAAAACGTGCATCCCACCAGCCATAAAAAAAGTAACTTGAGGCTAAAAGTAATAGGTTGCGTATTGTTAGGTTTTTATTAGCTAAAATCCAGTATATCGTAAATATAATGGGTAGGAATATAGCAAATTCTATAGAGTTAAAAATCATAAATAGGCTTGTTGACCAATGGTATGTTTTCTGGTAGTTTTGATTGCTCTTATTTTTGTTATTGCACTAAAAAGCAAGCTGATATTAAGTTTTAAATCTTTAAATTTTCGGAATATTAAATTAGATGTAATCTCATCCATGCTTTTTTTTATAAAAACAAGTATTGCACTTCTGTAACTGCTATTTATATTTTTTAATTCCAATACTATAAAGTTTAACCTTAATTGCTTGTTGTATTTTATATCCGACCATGAATATTTCTTTGTGTCATGTGTTGCGCATGCAGTAGCAACAATTCCTACCTTCATGCCGTGATATTTACATCTGTTTATATAATCAACATCTTCGCAATAGTGTGGAAAAATCGGGTCAAAACCTCCAACTTTTTTCAAACAATCGTTGCTAATTAACCATGCGGCAGCATTTACAAACTGAGTACTATATACCTCTTTTAATTTACCGAAGTATAAATCGGATAAGAGATTAGGTGTATTATCGGGGCCAGCATACTCGGCAAATTTGGTTTCTAAGGCGGTGTTAGCTGCGTTCAAATGCACAGGGCTCAAAATACCGTAGTCCGTGTTGTTCTGCTGCGCTTGCACCAACTTTTCAAGGGTGTCGTGCTGTACCCAGGCATCCTGGTTAAGCAAAAATGCATAATGAGCCTCTTCATTTAGTGTCTTGCGCAAGCCCACATTATTACCTTTGCCAAAACCTAAATTCTCGGCAGAGCGAATCAGTTCAACGCTAGTAAAATTATTTTCGATATACTCGGCCGTACCGTCGATGGACAGGTTATCGATAACTATGATGTGCGTTTTTAAGTTTGAAGCAAAGAGAGAAGCAAGGCAGCGGTCAATCCATTGCATGCCGTTGTAGGTAACTATGATGGTGTAAATTTTAGGCTGCTGCTCAGTGTTGCTTAAGGGCTTATTATCCATTGTATTGTTCGTTTTTGTAAGGCGACTGTCTTAGGGGTGTTTAAGCTGAAAATCCATCTCTCTACCCCTAATCCCCTAAAGGGGACTTTAGAACCCTTCAAATTTGAGTACTTTATCTATCGTGAAATAGATTGCCAACTATGTTGCCAAGCTGTAAATCAAAGCCCCTTTAGGGGTTTGGGGTAATAAAGCTGTAAATCAACTAACTTCAATTGCCCCTTTAGGGTGGGGTTGGGGTAAGTTGTGGGGTTGTCCAAGCTGCACATCAACTTTCCATTTCTTTTTTAAGTTCTTTTAAACGGATTTGAATGATACGCCTTATTTCATCTAGTACATTATCCAAACTGTTTATAACTTGCTGGTTTGTAAATCTTATTACCTTTATTCCATATGCCTCTAATTCGGCAGTTCTTCCTTCATCGTATTCTTTGTGTTCATAAGTGTTATGAACCCCGCCATCTACTTCTATAACCAACATTAACTGATGACAATAGAAATCGGCAATGAAAATATCCATCGGGTGTTGATTCCTAAACTTGAAGCCAGAGAGTTGTTTGTTTCGGAGTTTATCCCAAAGCAACTTTTCTGCCTGCGTCAATGCATTTCTCAGCATCTTTGCTTTTTCAAATATGGGAGGTTTAGCACCGTAAAACATGCTTCTTTCTACAGAATCTGGCATAGTTTATTTTTAAATGATTCATCCCTATATCCTTTTCCCCTATATCTCTACCCCTAATCCCCTAAAGGGGACTTTTGCTCTAATCAAATTTGGGAACTCTATCTATAAGGAAATGGATTGTCAACTATGTTACCAAGCTGTAAATCAAAGCCCCTTTAGGGGTTTGGGGTGGGTTTGGGGTAATAAAGCTGTAAATCAAAGCCCCTTTAGAGCCTGTCCCGTTAGAACGGGAGGTTGGGGTGGTAAGCTGAGGCATTGGTGTTACCTACGGGCTTATTATCCATTGTACTGTTCGTTTTTGTACCAAGAGCTTACCTTGGTAGTGACTCGTTTAAAAAACTCTTCTTCTTCCGAGGGGTCGTTGGGATCTTCGTACCAGGGCGTGTGGCGTGCCACATATTTGCCTCCGGTGCGTAAAGTGGATTCCCATTGCTGGTAGCGTGTGTTGGGCTTGTACAGCGCAAAGGTGGTATCTATTTTTGCTTCGTAAATGTCTTTTTCAATTTCGTTGTCCCAAAAAGGGCTTTCCCATGCGATTACTTCGGCTTTGCGAGGGTAATAGTTTGGTATATCGTCTATTTTAAGTCCAAAGCCTACTTTTGTTATCGCGGGGTATTTATTTAAAAGCTCCATAAAAAAGTTGACTACATCCAAAGGGCATTCCTCTACAGGTATAACATCCGGGTCGGTTAAAATGTAATATTTATTTTTAAACCACAATGGAATGTGGGTATCCCAAAACGCCGTGTGGCCTACATTTTTTGTAAGATTAAAAACGGTATAAGTTGTTTGTTTATAAAAGGCCAGCAATGGGGGATAGGTGGAGGCATTGTCGATGATATAAATCTTTTTCATTCCTGCTTTTTTTAACCAAGCCAATTGTTGTAGCAGGCAGTCCAAGCGATTGTAATTATTAATAATAACCGGAACTTGGGTGTAACTTGTTAAAGGTCTATTCAAAAAAGCCCTTACTTTGGCAACGGTTCTAAACAGCTTATTGTGCTGGTTATTGAAACCGGGTTTGATGGTGATTATCATGGTTAACTAAATGATGGTGATTATTTAAAGATGCTTTAAGAGCAGCTTTTTTATTAAGCCTAGCGTTTTACGGTTCCAGTTTATCGTGTTTGCTTTAACTGCCATTTTAAAACTGGTTTTACTTTCTTGTAGCATTCCTTGGTTAAACAGGGTAACCATATATTTATTGGCCATAAATGCATGGAGCTTTTTAATGCTAAGTGCCGGTATTTGCCATGGTTTAGATTGGTAGTTTATAGGTTCTGTTTCTCTATCTACCTGCTGTTGCAAGTATTGGGGCAAAGCGGTTTGTACGCACAGCCATTGTAAAATACCTTGCTGCTCCTTATTAAAAGCGTCAAAGCCTTCGCCTATGGATTTTGATTGGTTGTGTTGGCGAAAATGTGCCAATATCTCTTTTAGCCGTATCACGTTCTCTTGTCCGTATTGGCATAGGTAGCGCATCCATAACTCATTGTCGAATACGTAACGTAAACTTTCATTTATCGGGCCCAGACTTTTTAGTATAGCCGTTTTATAAAATGTTCCCGGTTGGTTCATCTCAATATTGAGTAGGGTGGAGGTTGCATTTTTCTGAAGCCCCATACGGTAGGTATGGCTGGTATCACCTGTTTCGTGCCAAAAGCAATGGGTGTAACCACAAAACACCTCTCCTTGGGGATGTTTTATATATGCCGCAGCCAATTTTTCCAAAGCACCGGGCTCCAGATAATCGTCGCTATTAATCCAATTTACCATATCGCCAGTTGCCAAGGCCAATCCTTTATTAATGGCATGTGCTTGTCCATTATCCCGCTTCGCTAACCCAATGGGTAATTTTATCGGCGTATTTTTTAATGATATCAACCGTATGGTCACTACTGCCACCATCCATAATAATATATTCCAAATTGGGATAACCCTGATCGAGAATGGAAGTGATGGTTTGCTCAATGTACTGACCTTGATTGTAGCTGGGCGTTATGATGGTTATTTTGGGGTAGAGCATTTTATTAAAGGAGGTGAAATATGAAATAGACCTTGAAGGTTTACTAACCTTCCAGGTCTTTAAGTTTTGATTGCTTTATCAAACTAATTTTTTTATACCAGCATATGGACTAATGATCAATAATTTAACGATCTATTATTATTAGATGTGTGATTTAATTATTTTTCCAAGTAAGCACCATGATAGAGTTGTCTAGTATGATTCTATCGGGATATTTCTGATAGGATAGATAGCAGGTTGTTAGCCATGCCTAACCTATTTTGATTATAATTAATGTTTTTGATTTTCGGATTTGAAGCGCTGTATTTTAAAAGAAGCTTTGATAGGGCTACTGGATCATTGGGGTTAAAGAACTCTACATTTTCCTTTGTTTGTTCGTGGTGTACCTCAATGTCTGACAATAATATGAACTGATTAATTGCTTTAGCATCTTCAACAACTGTACTCCAGCCTTCGAATTTTGAAGGTTGAATAATGGCAATGGAATTTTTCATTAGTAATAATTGTTCTGATCTGTCGATGAAGCCAACAAAACATGTTAAATCCTTGAGATTGTTCTGTGTTACGAAATCCATTAATTCATCATAAAACTTAGGAGCCCTATAATCATCATTCTTACCAGTGAATACAATCTGGAAATCAACGCGAGATGTCTTTTTTATTAGTTCCTTAAGCGATTCCAATACTAACAAGTGGTTTTTGTGTTGCCAAAATTGATTTGTTACTATAAAGTATTTCTTACTGATGTTATAGTTTGCCTTTACAGTTAGGATGTCTAAATGTGAATATTCTGGATGGGTAACAGCAAAAGGAAGAATATGGATTTTTGCTTTGGGCTTAGGGTAATACTTGTTTAAATCGTGGAGGGATGAATTACTGCTTAAGATAAGATGGTTTTGAGGTGAGTATATTATTTTGCTGAAATACGTATTTCGGTCGTTAATTTCTTCGTCGGTAAAAAACTCTGGATAATAATGGTGTTGAAAATCTGGTATCCAAAATGCTCTGTTTTTTATATTGTCGTAAAAGGTATCAAAACTGGCAGGGTATAATATATCAATATCTTTGTTGTTGAGTTTTTTATCTATTATATCTCGTCCTTTAAAAACTTTTCCTAGTTTATTTATAGTTGCTTCAACTAAACTACGTTTTTTTATAATAGGTTCCTTTATATCCCAGTATGGGTATTTAATTTCTTCTAGCTCAGAACTATATTTTTTAGAGCATAAAAAATAGATAAAGGGTTGTTGTTTTTTAGGTAGAAGTTTTAAGGCCTCAACTAAGTTGATGATGTAATAACTACCAGCTATCCATCCTTTATTAATGCCGAAAATCAATCCTAGCTTAATTCTTTTAGCCATAAAGAATAATTTTTTAAACCCTGCTCAATTGAATATTGTTGTTTATACCCGAGTGCCCTTAACTGAGTAATGTCAGCCCTCCAATTTATTGGATCCCCTTTTCTTATTTCTCTATTAAATTTCATCTCCACTTTGGGATTAAATAATTGGATAAATAGTTTAGCCGCATCTTGTATTTTCACCTCTTTTTCATTTGCGACATTTATGGTCTCTCCAATAAATAAACTGTTATTCATAACCTTATCTATTGCCTGTAAAAGATCTTGGATATATATGAAATCTCTTGATTCATTACCCGTACCCCAAAGTTCTATCTCCTGAGAAACCTGCTGTTTTTTATATAGATCCCAAAAAAATTGTTTCATCAAACCTTCGCCATAAGCAGAAAAAATTCTCAATGATACCGTTTGTAAACCAAATTGTTCATGGAACTCTTTGCAGATTGTTTCAGCCATGTATTTGTGAAAACCGTAAGGGGATACGGGCCGAGCTGGCTGATTCTCACTTATAGGTAGTACTTTAGGATTGCCATATACAGCCGCACTTGATAGATTGATGAATTTGCACTGAGGTTGATATTGGTGTATGGCGTTGAGGATATGAAAAACATTATGGGTGTTTAATTCGTAATCTCTTGCTACATTTTTTATGGATTCACTTACATTAGCTGCACCCGAACAGTTGATACAAACATCAAATACTACTTTTGCAAATACAGATTTGAAATCAGCATTGCTTTGGTCAATGACGAAGTAATTTTTTGCATTGTAATCTTGATTCACATCTGCACCATATACATGGTGCTGTTTTGAAAAGTATCGACTTGCATGCTGACCTATAAATCCTTTGTTACCGATTATTAGTATCTTCACTTATCATGTTTATTAACCAGGTTAGTTAAATATTTTAAATGACCTCTTGCTTCTTTTTTTTGTTTTTCAATTTCTATAAAATTAGTGTTTTTTATTTTTTTGATTGTTTTTAAAAAACTAAGTGGACGAAAGATTTTGTTTGGATCATATTCCGAATCTGATTGATCTACTGAATTAAGAAAGGCTCTAGTTTTATCATAGCCAGGTATCCAAAAAAACGGTGTGCCACATGATAAAGCGGAAACACCAGGATGTAATTTAGCCGTTATTATTAAATCAATACTAGATAAAAATGAAAAGAAATGATCTAGATTGGTGTAATGATAGTTTTTAGTTATTGAAGTTTCTTTGGCGCAGAAAAATTCATAGTCAAGTTTATGTTCAGGGAGATGAGTCCGCATGAATATTATTTCAATGTTTTTGAAAAGGAAGCTATAGCGATTTATTTTTTTTGTAAATTTATCAAGTAGTTTTTTGTCACTGCATGTTACTGCAACTTTTGTTTTACGGCTCTTTTTTACTTTTTTCTTTAAGAAAAATTCGGATGCTAATAAAACAATGTCTGGATAGTGAGATATATTTTTGTTTAAACTAGATAGAGTTTTTAGATCTCCTTTAAGTCTTACAGTACCACCCTGAAATAATGGGCTGTTAAATAGCTCAACTCTATCTTGGGTGAGCTGAGTGAAATCATTGTTCCTGTCACCTCCTATTGAAATGACGTAGAATGGTATATTGTGTTCCTTAAGTTTTGTGTGATAATCATAGAAATCCTGTTCGTAAGTATCACCAAGTTTTCTAGATTCTAACCATGAGCCACCTCCTATAAATGAAAATAATGAGTTTTCAAGTAGTTCATCCAGTGATTCAGTAGTTTTAATGTCGTAATACGAAGCTAGTTCTTTATTTAAACGATACACATATGGTTCACATCCAATTTTTTTTAAATGTAAAGCAAATATTACATTCATTACATCATCGCCGAAGTTTCCGTAGTTCAATGAACCCCAAATAGCTATTTTTTTCATGTTTTATTTCAATTTTTTTAAAACTCTTGCTGGAATACCACCAACCAAAGTATAGTCATCAATATTTTTTGTTACTACAGAATTAGGAGCTATAATTGCTCCCGTACCAATTGTTACGCCTTTTTGAATTACCACATTGTAATTGATCCAAACGTGGTCATTTATTTTGATAGGTGTATTAATAATGTTATTGTTTTTTTTTGCGTAGCCATTGTGTATTAGGTTTTTAAATTGAGTAGCTCTTTCCAAGTGGTCTATACTATGTGAGTTAGTATCCATAATATTAACGTTATGTGATATTAATACATGGTTTCCAATTGTGATACTGTCACCCGACCAAATTCTACTGTCTTTCCCAATATATGTGTATTCCCCAATTTCAATATTTCCACCATATCCCATTATCATCAACTCACCTTCAATAACACTATGTTGGCCAATTTTTATTTTTTTATGACCGACTTGTCTGTTTACAATTCTGCATGTTGTACTAAGCGTATATGTTTCTCCAATTATCGATTTTCGAAATTGCGCAATCTTTTCTTGTTCTTTTTCAGCTAATATTTCAAAAATAAGCTGTTTAAGTTTGGAGATAAGATACTTTTTAACTCTCAATTGAATATGTTTTTTATTTTTTGTAAAAATGAACTTTTGGGTTTATTTGTTATTTTACTTACTGTTTGGGCATGAAAAAGGTCAAAAGCAGGTAAGTCTTTTATTTGTGTTGGATGAGTCAATGGGAAGTTCATTTTCTTTGTTTTGAATTTGAAATCAACATTTTTAGTATGTGATGCTTCATCGTTAAACCCAATATTGTTTATTAAATTATTATTAGGCTCTATGGTTAATGCATTGTTTGATATTATAGTATAATACCATTGACCATCCCATGTTTTTGTAGATTGTTTGTAATTTTCAAGTCTATGATAATAAAAATCACTTAGATACGCATTGTTTAAAAAAGAATCAAATTTTTTCTTGTCATATTCTGGTTCGAAATCGTAGTAGGCCCATGATCGTGCCCATGCAGCCCAACCCCAAATACCGCCTATTTTCGAAAAGTAATATGAATCATCTGTATTTTTGTCATGCAGATGGGTCCCCTTAATAGAAAATATATTAGGATTGTATTTGTATTTTATCAGACATTCCTGACAGAAGTGAAAAAAACTTTCATCAGGCAATATGTCATCTTCCAGTATAATACCCATTTCTACATTCTCAAAAAACCATGTAATGGCTTGACTAACCGCTTTACCGCAACCCAGATTTTCATCTCTAAACAATGTTTTTACTTCACAAGGCCAGTCAATGTTATTAATAACGATTTCGCGAGTTTGTTTACAAAGTAAGTCTTCACCTCCTTTGTTTTGTCGTGGGCCATCAGCAGCAACGAAAAGCTGTTTTGGCTGGACTTGTTTAATGCGCTCAAATACCTGAGTGGTGGTATCGGGTCTGTTAAAAATTAAAAATAAAACAGGAGTATCTAACTGTTGCATGGTACTATTATATTTTTTCATTACCATTTTAGTAACAAAGGAGTTTGTGGAATGTTTTTTATTGTTAGGTTATTGATGCCTATTGTATATTTGTTATAAATTCGATAATAGCAGATTTAGTTCGTCTTAATTAACAATGAAATTGCATTGCTGAGTAGTGAGTTGTTCATTGTCTACCTCACACAGTAGATAGTAATAGCTGTGTTTGAGTGCCGAAGCTAAGGCGAAATAGCAGTTATTTTACTTATCATCCTTTCTGCGTAACTCTATTATTGTGCTATTTGGTTACATAATTAGCATGTTGGTGAGCCCTGCACCGTGCACCCCAATGGGTATATTGGTTTTGGGTGAAGTTTAATTTGTTGAGTCCAGTCTAAATTTTTGAATGTTGGTGATTGGATGATATTGTCCTTCAAAATAGTCTGAATAGCTTTCTAATTAATAATCTTCCAGCTGTGTGCTTGTTGTCTACTAATAAAAGTTTTGTTTCAAGGTTATGATAGATTATCTATTTCACATTTATTTTACGTATTTGGAGGTGTTTCTTGAATACATTCAGGTTCAAAAATGCGAGTAACTGCTACATTGTAGTTGATGGTTTTTTCCAATTGTCATTATGACGTTAAAACTTATGAATATTTTACTTATTAAATTCTATTACGATACACTCCATTCTGTATCAAGCAGTAAGTAGCCATCTTCAGGTCTTGGGTGTATTGTCTGTCCCATAAAATCACCTGTTCTCACTTCGAGGACTGTCATATTATCAACATCGTCTATGTATTCATAACCTTGTATTAAATTTGTTGATAATTTATAATCTTCAGCTTTGAAAGGAAAGTTCTTAATAATTAACTCAATCCATTCTCCCTGTATAAGCTCTTTTGCAGAATATGTTTTATCGTATAGTTTAGTGTGGGTATTAAAAAGAGTCATGCCTTTTTTATCTTTCATGTTCAGGCTGATGTTGATATTGCGCAAGTGTGTATGCTGGTCGTTTATTTCCTTTACTTTTAGTTTTATTTTAAAGGTTTGGCCTACACTCACATATTTGATTGGGTTGTTATTAACGTCTGTAATTATAAAATTACTGATACGAAGCTCACCACTTCCTTTTCTGTTAAAATCATCTAATGCCTTGTTGCCTGCCGTCGTATTTAATTCTGTATAATAGTCAATGGATTCGCTAGATCCTCCATCGAAAGCGACCCCTCCATGGTTAAGTACAATACCTCTATGGCAAAGGGCCTCTATCGATTTCATATTATGACTTACAAAGAGCACCGTACGGCCATCCTTCGATGATACGTCCTGCATCTTCCCGATGGCTTTATTCTGGAACTCAATATCGCCCACGGCCAGTACTTCGTCCACTACCAATATTTCGGGCTCTAAAAATGCGGCTACGGCAAAGCCCAGTCGCACGTTCATACCGCTACTGTAGCGTTTTACGGGGGTGTCGATATAACGCTCGCAACCCGAGAAGTCGATAATCTCATCGAGCTTAGAGCGTATTTCGGCTTTGGTCATGCCCAGGATAGCACCGTTAAGGAATATGTTTTCGCGCCCTGTAAGCTCGGGATGGAACCCGGTGCCCACCTCCAGGAGGGAAGCCAGTCGCCCGTTTACCTTAATACTACCCGTGGTGGGGGCAGTAACGCGCGATAGTATTTTTAGCAAGGTGCTTTTTCCGGCGCCATTTTTACCTATGATACCCACAACGTCGCCTTCTTTAACTTCCAGGTTAATGTCCTTAAGTGCCCAAACATACTCACTAAGCCCTTTGTGGGCGCGGTCGTTGGTTTCGCCAATTTTAAGGTAGGGGTCGGGGTGTCCCAGCATTTTTGTTTGCCACCAGCGGTTCAGGTCGTGTGCTATGGTACCTGTACCTATTGTGCCCAGGCGGTATTGCTTGCTGAGGTTCTCTATTTTAATTATTGTTTTGCTCACTATGAAATGCGATTTGTGAAATGCGATTTGAGATATGCGATTGGTTTATTCATGAAATATGGTTTAGATCTGAAATCACCGTTCGCCAATCTGCTATCGCATATTTTTTATTTTTAATATAATTTTTTGGTAATGGATATGCGATATTTGAAATGCGA
>JAGXIP010000259.1 GCA_024635585.1 Saccharicrinis sp.
AGATGTGTATAAGAGACAGGTCTCAGGCTTCTGGGCAATGGTAATACCTCCAACTTCTCGTATGCCACAGAGCGCTGCTGCACCATCACCATCATAACCTGAAACTATCACAGCGATTAATTTACCACCCCAGTTTTCGGTAAGGGATTTCATAAAAACAGTAATCACATCGGGCCATCCCCTAGGCTTAGATATCGGCTTTAAGCGGAATTCGCCATTTAAAACGTGCAAATCCCTTTTTTCGGGAATGATAAATACATGGTTGGGCCGGATGTCTAATTTTTCGGTAATCAATTTAACCGGCATCTCCGTGTGTTGGGGCAAAATTTCATGAAGCAGGGTAGCTACCTGTCGTAGATGATTAACTATTACAACGGCAACATTCATATTAGCGGGCATGTGCTTTAGCAATCGAGTATAAGCATCGAGGCCACCTGCCGAACCGCCCACACAAACTATCGGGAAGTTTTTTATAGTGCTTTTAGGTTTCATGAGTTAGTTTTAATTTAAACATCGGGATAAACAACAATCATGGTATGGCTTGTCAGTTTTATTTAGAGCAATATTATGGCATCAATTATTTCCCTTTTCACTAAAAAAATTTTTCAAAAAAGCCTGCTGTTGATTGTCTGTCATTTTATCTGTAGCTTGAACTTGAATAAAGATAAGCTAAACATATGCGGTATGCATTACACCATTTGGTATAAGAATTACATAATTCACACATTTAATAGGTATTTATCGCCTATAAAAAATGCTTCGGAATATATTGAGGAGTAAAAATGCGATTAATCTATATTAAGGATTGGACTGCGATTTGAACTTCGAAATTTCCACCACCGAAAGAAGACATTTTTGATCATCTTCGGTAACAACTCCTTCCATATACACCGAACATAAAGATTTGTTATTATAACCCAATAGTATTTCGCACGATTCTTTGGCATAACTGGTATAAACTGCCCTGATAAAATTATCAAAGACGGATTTAGAACCTTCCGAAACATAGAGTTTAAAATTGCTGTCCACCAGACTAAAGCGCCTTTCCTGTAGTAATTCAGCACCCGTAAAATTCAGTTCGCAAATGTTACCTTCCTTATCGAGGGTAAAATACGCCAATGGTGACAAATCGTATAGCAGGGTGTACTTTTTCAGTGCTGCTTCTGCTGTTTCATATGCCTCGCGTAGTTCCTCATTCTGCATCTCTAACTCAATTTGGTGCACCTGCAATTCGTGAAGTAGTTTTTTTGCATCAATATCGACTTCAGGTATGCTCTTTTTTTGCCTATTTTCCTTGAGTTGCTCTTCTGCTTTTATGCGTAACATATTGGCATCCGAAAAATCATTTTTTTCCATATCCATTTTTTTATCTTTTTGTTGTAAGTAGTATCCCCGATGGCAACTTTTGACAGTTAAAGATAACATTAGCTGTCCATTCTATTTTAATTTCATTAGCTCCAGCTGCCAGTACCTTTGTTTCTATTTTGCGCATATCGGTTTTTTTAAGAAGTTGGTTTAGCTCTTTTCTGGTTTTGTCCTGTAATGATTTTGGCACAAACAATTCAATATAATTTTGTTCGATAGCTTTACTATGCTTCATTTCAAAAAACTCTTCAGCCCCTATATTAAACTCCTGTACTTTCCAATCTGTTGATAATTTAACAATTACATCGTTTGATGAGTTAAAGAGCAAGTGAAATAACTGCTTGGCTTCATTCAAATCTTTTTTGACGTTCTCTAAGCCTGTTGTATCGATAAATGTAATCACTAATCCGTCAATTCTATCGTCGAAAGTGCGGTAGGGCATAATACGTGTGGTAAACCATCTACCATCTTTGGTGGGAATTTGTTTTTCAATAAATATCAATGTCCTCAACACCTCAAGTGCATCATCAGTTACTTCGGGGTAGATAAGTTGGGAAACTTGGTCGGTAAAAGGTCGGCCGATGTCGCCTTTTATAAGTTTGAAAATTTTGGTTGCCTGATTGGTAAAACGACGGATGTTCAGTTCTTTGTCGAGAAAAAGTGTGGCTATATCGGTGCTGTTAAGCAGGTTTTTCATGTCGTTGTTAACCCGCGAATAATCATCAACTTTCGATTGTAGCTCGGCATTTACGGTTTGAAGTTCTTCATTAAGACTTTGCATTTCTTCTTTGGAGGTAGTGAGTTCCTCGTTGGCCGATTGCAGCTCCTCATTGGTCGATTGTAATTCTTCATTGGTCGATTTTAGCTCCTCTTGCGAGGTTTGCATCTCTTCCAATATGTTTTGAACTTCCTCACGAGCGTGCTGTAACTCTTCATCCATCTCCTTTTCCCTTTCACCGGCAGCTTTTTGTGGGAGTCCTTTTATTTGGGTTTGGGTTTCGGCATTTTTTGCAACATCTGCAAAAATTATCAAAACCTTTCCACGTAAAGCCTCTGGTTTATTAATCCAATGGATGTTAACGTTAAGGGTAATGGTGTTTTCAGTGGTTTTTATATTGACATGATGTAAAATTATGAGTTCTTTTTTGGTAACTACTTTTCGAAATGCAATAGCAAAATCGTTTTGAAATCCCGGTCGTAACATCGCAAAAATATTCATATTTGCTTTGCCAACAGCAGGTTCTAAATATTTTCCGGTGCGCCCGCTAATATATACAATGTCGCCATTTTCGTTGGTTAAAACAGCGGGCGGTGCAAACTGTTGAAGTAATAATTCATCAACAAGTGTTTGAATGTTCATGATAGGTTTATCAGGTATTTTGGTTTCGTAATGGGTCATTTTTAATCGTGAAAAGGATGAAGGGAAATCGAGTAATTCGGCATTTAAGCTGGAATTACCCCGTTTGTAAATTTTTAGACTAGAATTTTCGGTGGTAAAAAGATGACTTTTCGAACCCAACGTTTCTGAACTTCCCAGTAGCAACATTCCATCCGGATTAAGGCTATAGAAAAACAAGCCAAGCAGCTTTTGCTGTAACTCGGGGTCCAAATAAATAAGCAGATTCCTACACGAAATAAAATCAATATTCGTGAAAGGCGGATGCATGATGATGTTGTGTTGTGCAAAAATAATTGTTTCTCTTATTTCGGTGTTTATACGATAACCTTCGTCCGTTTTGGTAAAAAAACGGCTCAAACGTTTTGGCGACACATCTGCTTCAATGTTTACAGGAAAAACTCCTTTTCTGGCTGTTTCTATGGCTTCGTTATCCAAATCGGTTGCAAACAACTGTAAAGTAAATTCACCGTGCGGATTAATTTGGCTCATTACTTCCTTAACTACAATGGCCAAAGAGTACGCTTCTTCACCGGTAGAGCAACCTGTTATCCATGCCCTTATTGTTGTGTCTATGCGCTGCCTATTAACTATTGCAGGTATTACAGTTTCTTTTAATTTGTCCCACACCAATGAATCGCGAAAAAAATTGGTTACCCCAATCATCAACTCTTTAAACAGGATATGTACTTCTTTTGGATTTTTTTGCAAAAAGTGAACATAGGAATTAATTTCATCAATTTTATGCACGCTCATTCGTCGTTCAATTCTACGATAAACCGTATTCTTTTTGTATAACGAAAAGTCGTTTCCGGTATGTGTGCGCAGTAAAATAATTATTTTCTCCAATGCACTTTTATTGTCCTTTTCTATTTTCCGATCTAATTTCACTACCTGCGAATGATTGAGAAACTCAGTCAGTTTTAAATAGATTTCCTGAGGAGCCGCCACCACATCTACCAATCCTGAATTAATAGCATTACGCGGCATACTGTCGAATTTTGCGGTATCAGGATCTTGTACCATTACAATCCCGTTTTTTTCTTTAATTGCTCCAATACCCAGGCTGCCATCGGAGCCCATACCCGAAAGAATAATACCTACGGCAAACTCTCTTTGATCGTCGGCCAGGGAACGAAGGAAAAAATCGATGGGAAGACGCAATCCCCTTGCCTCAATAGGTTCGAATAAATAGAGTGATCCCCTTAATATAGACATGCTTTTGTTGGGAGGAATAACATACACACAGTTGGGTTGCACCTTCATCCTGTCTTTCACCTGCTTAACGCTCATTTTTGAAATACGCTGAAGTAGTTCAGGAAGCATGCCTTTTTGTGTTGGATCCAAATGTTGAATAACAACATAGGCCATTCCGCTGTTATTCGGTATGTTGGCCAGAAGTTGCTCCAACGCTTCTAAGCCACCGGCCGATGCCCCAATTCCAACAATTGGGAAACGAGTGTCATTTGCAGCGGAATCCTTTTTGGCGGATTGTGCGGACTTTGTTGTTTTCTTGGTTTTCACTATCAATAATTTTATAATTGGTTTTTATCAGGTACTAAAATAAGAAGTTAAATATACTGTTCTGTTACAAAACGCAAGAAAATATTTGTATAATTCGCACATTTTTATAAATCTCGAGCCTAAAATATTTAATTCATTTTAATTTACATTTTCCTATTTTCTCCTATTCATGTTAAACTAAGATTTGATTTTAGTGAATTTATGCTTAGTAAGCTATTGTAAACCAGGTCACTTTCTAATTAATTTATTCAAAATTGGTTTAAGTCCGCGCGATGCAGGCATCGTATCGCCTAATAAAAATCCCCAAGGTTTCAAGGTTTCAATGTGGTCGAATACAAGCTTGGCAATAGCCGTAAGCGGTATGGCTATCAACATTCCCTGAATACCCCACAAGGCGGCAAAAACAACTACCGAAATGATAGATGTTAAGGCATTGAGTTTTACTTTTGAGCCCACAATTTTAGGGGTGATAAAATTATTGTCAATAAATTGTGTGACAATATAGAGTGCCAAAACCAATAAGGCGAACCATGGAGATGATTTTGTTACCACGGCAATTATCATGGGCATTAACGCTGCAATGATGGAGCCCAGATAGGGAATAAGGTTGAGGAAAGCACCCAGAATACCAAGGATTATGGCGTATTCTATTCCTAATATCAAAAGCCCAACGGAGTACAAAGTAGCAATTATGGCCACCTGTATCAGTAAGCCAATAAGATAACTTTGAATGAGCGTTTTAATTAAATTAACCACTTGGCTCACTTTATCGCGGTTGGCTGGGCCAAAAACCCGTCGGAAAAATTCAATTAAAAGCGGTTGGTAATATAATATCATAAAAACATAAACAGGCATTAGGAACAGTAAGGCCAGCACACTGCCAAAGTCTGCTATGGTTTTCCCAATTTTAAGACTGCCTATGATTTCATTTTTGGTTTGTGTAATCCATTGTGTAATTTCCCTGTTGCTTAAATTAAAATGGCCTGAAGTCCATATGATTACTTGATTCAGTATTTCGGTAAACTTATCCACGAGTTTTGGCAGTGATTCGGTAAACCGACTTGCCTGCGAAAATATAAGAACCCCCAAAGATGCGATAATCAGAAAGGTGATAAACAAGGTGATGATTATGGCGACAATCCTGTTTAGCTTAATCCGGACAAACAGATTAACCACAGGATGCAAAACAATGGCAATAATGGTTGAAAAAATAAGAGGGACAACAATGTTTTTGGCAATGTATAAAACGGTAAATAACGCTAGTAAACCCATAAAAACAAGAGGAGCTTTTATACTTATTGGGATTTTAATTTCGCTGCTTGTCATGATTCGCAAATTATTTTTATACTACCATATTTACACATATCATCTTAAAGTGCAACTATCTTCCGGTAATTACATGAGGTACAAAATAATAAGGAAATAAGCGTTTTTATCCTTTTGTAAAAAACTCCTCCAGGCTAGTTCTAAAGTATTCTCCGGCCTTGAATAATCCTGAATATAATTGCAATTACAGCAATCACGAGCAAAACATGAATAATGCCACCCGCACTGTACCCAATAAATCCAATAGCCCATGCAATAATTAAAACTACTGCAACAATGTAAAGTAAATTTCCCATGATTTTTTGTTTTAATTAATGATTAATTGTGCTTTTAAAATGAATGCACATATCAAATGTAATTCAATGTACTTTTAAAATTGTTACACAATTTTAAGTATAGGTTACATCATTCACACATTTTTAAATCAATTTAAGTATTTGCTTATCAAAGCTATCAATGCAGCACGCTTTAATGGTTTTGAGATGTAATTATCACAACCCGCAACAATTGCTTTTTCACGATCGTCGTGAAGTGCAAACGCGGTTTGTGCGATAATGATAATTTCTTTATTGAATTCGCGAATTTGACGTGTAGCTTGATACCCGGTTATTCCTGGCATATTGACGTCCATTAGCGCCAGTTTAATGCCAGGGTTTTGTCTGCAAACATCAATGGCCTCCTGACCAGTAGAGGCTTCATATATTTCACTCCCCAAAGGTCTGAGCATAAGGCTTAATAACATTCGAGTAGTTTCGTCGTCATCAACTATCAAAATTTTTAGATCTGGCTTAGGTTTGACTTCTTCCTCAGCTACAGCTTGTTGTCCCTCTTTCACTTTCTTATCCTTTACAATAAGATAAGGAAGGGTAAAACGGAATGTTGTACCATGGCCTTGACCACTCTCCACCCAAATTTTACCACCCAGCAACTCAACATAGGCTTTTGAAATAGATAGACCCAAGCCTGCTCCCTGAACATTTTGCTTTTGCGGATCGCTACCTTGCTTGAAACGTTCAAAAATGCTTTCTTTTAAATCATCCCGAATGTCAGCGCCACTATTTTTTACATAAAATTCCAGAAACTCATCCTTGCGTTCGCAGCCCAATTCAATGTTGCCCTCTTGCGTAAACTTAATCGCATTTTTTACCAGGTTTGTGAGTACTCCATACACTTTTTCACGATCTGTCCTGATGAATTCTTCATTTTTGGGTAAAGTATTTTTAATGGATATATGCAATTTTTTTTGTTTTGCTTCCAGCTTAAAAAAGTGATAAATGTACTCTAACTGTTCATTCACATTAGTATCTGAAATAGATATTTCCATTTGATGTGATTCTATCTTTGAGATACTTATAATGTCGTTAAGGATGTTGAGCATACGGTTGCCGCTTTTTTCAATGATATCAAGATATTCTTGTTGACTTTCAACGTTTAGCTTCATGTTTTTTAAAAGATCGGTAAACCCCAAAATACCATTCATGGGTGTGCGGATTTCGTGGCTCATATTAGCCAGGAATGCTGATTTTAGCCTGTCGTTTTCCTCTGCTTTCTTTCTGGATTTTATCAATTCGCGCTCCAGGTATATATGCTTTGATATGTCAGTTATGGAAATAAGGCATTTTTTATCAATTTTACTGGTGATACCGTTAACCAGCACATATTTTATGGTGTTGTGTGCAACAGTCAGTTTAAGCTCACAAGTTTGTTTTATTTTGGTATTATAAATTTTTTGGAGAAAAGTATTGAAATCAGCTCTCGTATCGCTAGACACATAAAAACCGAAACTACTTTTAATCAGCTCATCATACTCTTTTTCCAACAAACGTACGGCACTAAAATTTAAATCGGTAATTTCACCTGTTGCTGTAAGCGACAGTAAGCCTGAAGGAGCCCAGGCATACAGTTCGGTATATTTCTTTTCTGCAAGCTCTGCTTTTTCCTTTGCCAGCTTTAATTCCTCATTTTGCATTTCCAGCTCTATTTTATGCACTTCGAGCTCGTGGATAAGCTTTAACTTATTGGTTTCTGATAAATCTTCCTTTAAATCTTTCTTCTTTTCTGTATTTAAAAAAGCTTCTGCATTCTTTCGCAGTTTATTGGTTTCGTCAGTTGTTTGTATTTTCATATTAAATGGTTCATATTGTTCTAGGGAAACAATTGGTTTCTGCTATTTGTAACAGTAAGCTGCTTATGGCAGATCGGAACATTAGTTAGCAAATTACACTTTTGCAGTATAAGATAAGGAGAAGATATTTTTGGCAACAGCCAAAGATAAGGTCTAAACGGTAATGTTTTGTAAACTATCCAGAACACCAAATACTTTTAAAAGCCAGATTACAAGAACAATTACCACTACAGCATTTAGGATACTTTTAATGGTGTGTTGCATGGGTATATAGCTGTTTATCAGCCAAAGAACAACTCCAACAACCAAAATTACAATGAGAATAGTCAAAATAGGCATAGCTTTAAATTTTAATTTGTTATTGTAACTCACAATACAGTACAAAGATGATGTATCCTGCAATTTAAACTATTACACAATTTTAGATAAGAGTTACATAATTCACACATTTAGGCAAGTGTTATTTATTATAATATGTAGTATTTTATTAAAATGCTTCAATTACTCAGCAAACACAACCTCTCCGTAATTAAAGGGGAAAATAGTGCCGTTCATTGTTAACATGGTGGTAAGAATTATCCAGAAAGAACACAAAGGATACACAAAGAATCAAGTTGTTCTCGGATACCGGCAAAAATAATCAGGGCCAAACCAAAACCAATAGCTGTTCAAATGACAAGGATGCACCGTAAATCATTTCTTCTTGCATTGTTTTGTAGTCGTTTTTCCATTCTCCTAGTATATTATCTGGGGGAATAGGGTTGAGCGTTTGAGGTTGGTGCAAGTTGTAATCTACATCTGCTATTTTTGTGTATATTTTCCGATGGTTTATTATCTCGTTGTACAGTATCTTATTTTCAAGGGCTATATCTATAAATTCAGTATGCATTAACATTTCTAAATCGTACAAATGGCGGCTTAATCTACTCACACGTATTTCATCAACAGGTTTCTGAAACTCTTCGTGTAACAAAAACAGCTTTTCCAAAGATGTTCTTTCGGGATTAACAGTTGGTACACTTATCGGAGTATCTGCAAATGGTCTATCGGGGTAGTGTTCACTCACCAATGATGAAAACACACGGTTTGTAAAAGGTTCACGTAAGGAGCGGCTTCCAATTTCAATTTTTACTTCTGGCTTTGTGTAGTTTGATGGTGGTGTACATGTTTCGTATTGGATTATAATTTGAACAGGTTCCAAATTTTCTCCTTCACTTTCGTATAGTTTAACCTTAACATCAATAAAACCTGCCTTACTAAACTTATCCTGCATTTCGGGCATAAATGTACTGTAAATATATTTTCGGGTGACCGACCTTAATTTTTTCACTTGTTTCACGGTTGTGCATTCACTAATTCCAAGAATTTTTTTGTCGAGTGATAGGTCAATATCTTCCGAAAATCGTTGAATTATACCCCACGCCTTACTCAATGAAGTACCTCCTTTAAACACGATATGCTGCGCAACTTCCAACTCTTGAATCAAAGTCAGCGTTAGTACTACCCACCAATCTTTCTCCACAGCCGATGCAGGAACACCTGTTTTGTTGCCTATGGCTTCAAATATGGCATTCTTTTCTTCCTTTTTCAGTTTGTAAAAGTTAATGCTGCTCATTCTTTTTCTATTGCTTGTTGCATTATCTCTTTTATCCATGCAGGAGCCAAGCTTATATCATGTTCGAGGTGTTTGATATTTTCTTGTTTAAGCAAAGATACTATTTTGTTAATCTCTGTTGTTGTTGCTTTACCCTTACCTATTTCCCGCAAGGCTTGAATTACCAAAGAACTTATTTTACCCTTGGCTAAAAGATTTTTAGGCGTAGTTCGTTTGAGTTTTATGGTGCGCTTGCCTACTTTTATGGTTCGTGCTGCACCATCGGTTAAAAACACTAGCTTTAAAGGAACTTGAGTACTCAAACCTAAAGCATTTAATGCATACGACCCTGTAGGAACTATCTTTATCTTATCCCGTTTTGCAATACCTTGAGCAACTTCTTCTGCTGTTGGCATTACTTCTCCAATAAGCTCACTTATTTTAGGACGTGTATAAATGCCATGTGTTACACGTTTTATAAGTCCCTGTTCTCTCAGCCGCTGTAATGCTTTTCGCACAGCAGTAGGTGTACCTAGATGGTTAAAATCGTCGGGAAAGAATAAAGCACCCCTAAGCTTAGAGTTTATGTATTTTCTTATTCCGCTCTCTGTATCTGTCATTTATATCAATTTTACGTCACAAATATAGTAAATATTTGTGACGTAAAATCTTCTTAATGATCTAGATTTTTTCTATTTCTGGCATATGTAGATATTTGTTTTCTTTGCGAGTCTCACAAAATCCTCGTTAAATAAACAATGAAAAAACCTAGAGCAAGTCTAGGTCATCAACTTCTGCTTTTGCAAAATAACGCACAGAATTTTTAATATTTCAGTTCCTTACACCAAGCCTGCAAATCCCATAAAAGCCAGGGCTAATATCCCAGCAACCAACAGGGCGATGGGTGTTCCTTTCATTCCTTTGGGCAGGTCAACCAAGTCGAGTTGTTCGCGGATACCGGCAAAAATAATCAGGGCCAAACCAAAACCAATAGCTGTGGCAGTTGAAAAGGCAACAGCTTGCAACAGGTTAAGATCTTTTTGGATGGTCATGATGGCCACACCCAGGATGGCACAGTTGGTGGTAATCAACGGTAAAAACACACCCAAAGCCTGATACAATGGAGGGCTTACCTTTTTAAGGATAATCTCTACCAATTGCACTAAAGCGGCTATCACCAAAATAAACGAGATGGTTTGCAGGTACGCCACGTCAAAAGGATCCAGCACAAATTTTTGAACCAAGTAAGTTACGATGGTGGCAATAACCATTACAAAGGTAACAGCCCCTGTCATACCCACACCGGTAGAAATCTTTTTTGAAACGCCCAGGAATGGACATATCCCCAGAAATTGGGCCAATACAATGTTATTAACAAATATGGCCGATATAAATATTAAAACGTATTCCATTTGTTAGGCTTTTTTAAGTTTGTTGATAACAGCAATTAAATATCCCAGAGCGATAAAAGCGCCAGGTGCTAGCACAAACACTAACATACCGTATTGCTCGGGAAAAATTACCAGGTCGAACATTTTTCCACTTCCTAAGAACTCTCGGATGGCTCCCAACATGGTGAGTGCCATGGCAAAACCCAAGCCCATACCAGCACCATCGAGGAACGAGTAAAAAACGTTGTTTTTGGAAGCAAAAGCTTCGGCACGTCCTAAAACGATACAGTTCACAACGATAAGGGGGATGAAAAGACCCAATGATTCGAACAATGCAGGCACGTAGGCTTGCATCAAAAGTTCCACCACTGTAACAAAAGAGGCGATGATAACAATGAATGCAGGGATGCGCACTTTATCGGGAATGACATCTTTAACCAGTGAAACCACGATGTTGCTCATGATAAGTACAAAGGTGGTGGCCAAACCCATACCCAAGCCGTTAATTGCTGACGAGGTTACACCCAGTGTGGGACACATACCCAGCAAAAGGGTAAATACGGCGTTCTCCTTAAAAAACCCTTTGGTAAAAATGGATAACTTATTCATGGTTTGCTCCTTTCTCTATTGTTGGTGTTGCGCTTTGCACATCCGTATTTTCTTTGTAGGTGTTATAAGCAATCATAATGGCATCCAGAAAAGCTCTGGAACTGATGGTAGCCGCGGTGATGGCATCAATGTCGCCTCCATCTTTCGAAACGGTCATCTTGGCATTCGCCGGGTCACGGTTAATGATGGATTGTGAAGCAACCGAGCCACGAAACCAATCGTTCATTTTAGAGCCCAAACCTGGAGTTTCCTTATGCTCCAAGACGGAGTAATTTAGGATGGTTCCATCAGGTTTTAAGCCCACCATTATTTTTATCTCACCACTAAAGCCTTTATCTGTTTTAGTTGAGATAGCCACACCCAACAGTTCGTCACCTTTTTTACAAGGGAAAACTTGCAGGGCATATCCTTCTTTCGAGGTCAGTTGGTACATTTCGTCGGTGGGGTTATTATCGAACCCCGGAACCACCTCTTCTATTGCTTTTTGCTGCTTGGCCAGTTTGGCCATGGCAATGGGCTCTTTGGTTACTTTGTAAACCATGCCTAGGCTTCCTCCTGCAATTACCGTAATAATAAGCAGGGCAAGCACCATATTTATTAATGTTGATTCTGTTTTTGCCATGATTTAAAATTATTTAGCAAATGCCGGTTTTTCGCCGAAGCGTTTTGGTTTTATATACTTATCTATTAGCGGAACAAAGGCGTTCATGATGAGGATGGCGAATGAAATACCCTCGGGATAGGCGCCAAACACCCTGATGGCCACCGTGATAACACCAATGCCTATACCAAAAATAATTCCTCCCTTTTTACTCATGGGCGAACTGGAATAATCGGTGGCCATAAACACAGCGCCTAAGAATAAGCCTCCCGATAATATATGGAACATAGGCGGTGCGTACATCATGGGGTTGGTGTAGTGCAAGATGCCAGTAAAAACAAACACGCTCGCTATAACAGCGGTGGGTATATGCCAGGTGACAATTTTACGAAAAAGCATAAAGCCTAAGCCAAGTAATATAGCAATTCCAGCCATTTCGCCGGCACTACCTCCCTGAAGTCCCAGGAACATATCGCGGTAGCTGGGAATTTGATCCAGTACATTTGTGGGCAATTCGCCGCTGGCAATAGCCTCCTTCATTACCGAAAGGGGAGTGGCGCTGGTTATTACGTCGGTATAAGTAAAAGGCAATACATTGGGTGCTGGCCAAGACGTCATTTGAACGGGGAACGAAATTAGCAAGAAAACCCGACCTACCAGAGCGGGGTTAAAAGGATTGTTACCCAATCCACCAAAAGACATTTTACCAATACCGATGGAAACCAAAGCACCGATAACAATGATAAAGATGGGTAAGTTACTGGGTATGTTAAAAGCCAACAACAGACCTGTTATCATGGCCGAACCATCCCAAATGGTGGTCTGCTGTTTCATTAAATATACTTGTATCAGATGTTCAAACAACATACAAGATATTACGGCGGTGGCTGTTACCACAAAGGCACCCAGACCAAAATTATAGAACGAAATAAGCAAGGCCGGAACAAGGGCAATAACTACTCCGTACATATTTTTTTTCACGCTATCGCCACTGTGTATATGCGGCGACGGTGAAATAGTTAATGTGTTCATATGTTTATAATTGATTTCATTTGCCATATGGAACTCGCCATTACAATCATTCCTCCTTTGTGTGAAGACACTCTCATGGCTCGTTTCATATGAATATGGTTTATCTATATCGTTAGCTATTTATTTGGTGCGGCTCCGCATTATCTGTCCTACTTTGCCTTTGCCTAAGCGGATATAATCCAATAGCGGACGGCTGGATGGACAGGTGTAACTGCACGATCCACATTCTATGCAGTCCATTATTCTTCTTTCTTCGGCTATATCGTACATGGCCTTGTCGCTTACTGTCATTAGTAAGTAGGGTTCCAAGCCCATAGGGCACACGGTGATACACTTTCCGCAACGGATGCAGTTTTGCACTGGTTTACGCTTACTCTCCTCATTTTTAATGATGAGGATGCCAGAACTACCTTTGGTAATGGGGATATCGGTGTTCACCAAGGCCTTGCCCATCATGGGGCCTCCGCCAACTATTTTACCCGTATCCTCGGGTAAACCTCCGGCAGCTTCTATCAGGCTGCTGATAGGTGTGCCGATGCGCGCCAAGAAATTGGAAGGCTTGGTCATCGATTTTCCGGTAACGGTAACCACACGCTCAAATAGGGGTTTGTTTTTTTGCACTGCCTCATAAACCGCCACGGTAGTTCCCACGTTTTGCACCACGGTGCCCACCTCAATAGGTAATTTACCCGATGGAATCTGACGTTTGATACAAGCATCTATCAACTGTTTTTCGCCGCCTTGTGGGTACTGAACTTTTAGAGGCTCAATGCTTATGCCTGGGTAAGCAGACGACAATGATTGCAAATGTTTGATGGCGTCTTGCTTGTTGTTCTCAATAGCAATAATGGCTTTGTCCACCTTTAGGGCTTTCATAAATATTTGTGTACCCACCATTATTTCATGGCCTTTTTCCAACATTAATTGGTGGTCGGCCGTTAAATAAGGTTCGCACTCCACGGCATTTATAATGAGTATGTCACATGTTTTGCCGGGCGGAACCGAGAGTTTTACGTGCGAGGGAAAAGTAGCCCCACCAAGACCTACGATACCGGCATTGGCAATGGTTTTTATGATTTCCTCCGAACTGGCAGTAATTTCTTTTTTAAGTTGGGTACTTCTGTCGATGCTCTCTTCCCATTCGTCGCCTTCTACTTTTATAATTATGGTAGATTTCCTATAACCGCTGGAATCCAATACATCGTCTATTTTAAGTAAGCTGCCCGATACCGGGGAATGAATGTTAGTGGAAACAAAACCGACAGACTTGGCAAGTAAAGTACCTACTTTAACTACATCACCTTTTGCTACAACGGGTATAGCAGGTGCACCGATGTGTTGTGCAATGGGTACGGCCACCTGTGCAGGCACAGGTAATACTTCTATTTTTTTACCGGCCGAAAATTTATTTTCGGGAGGATGGATACCTCCGAGTGAAAAAGTCTTTAACACGTTTAGTCCTCCTTATTTTTGTCATCCGAAGATGCGTTCATATCTTTTTTTACCTCGTCGTCTAATTTTAAATCTGTAGCATTCTTAGTTGTCACTTTCTCCGTAACTATTTTTTCACTAAAAGATTTTTCCGCTGTTGGCTTTTCTAATGTAGATGCTTCACCAACCGCTTTTTCGGCAACAGGTTTTTTAACTGCATTTGTTTCAACCTTTTCTTCTGTTTTTACCTTTGGTGGTGGAAAGTTAATTTCGTGAATGGCGTTGGTAGGACAAACAGGAACACACTTGCGACACAATTTGCATTTTTCGTAGTTGATGTAGGCCAGGTTGTTTTCCAATGTAATAGCTTCGAAGGGGCACACCTTTACGCATTTTCCACAACCGATACAGGCTACTTCGCATGATTTTTTGGCCACGCCACCTTTGTCCTTGTTAATGCACGAAACAAAAATGCGACGACCTTTAGGCCCAACTTTGCGCAGTTCGATAATATCTTTGGGGCAAGCATCCACACAGGCACCGCAGGCCACACAATTATCTTTTATAACGGGCAAACCAGTTTTAGGATCCATATACATGGCGTCGAAGTTACAGGCAGCCACGCAATCACCTTCGCCCAGGCAGCCGTAGGAGCATCCCGTATCGCCTCCGTATAACGAGGCGGCTACTGCACAGGAGCCGGCACCGTCGTAATGGTTTGTTTTCGGCCTGTTGTCACAGGTTCCGTAACAACGTACTACGGCAATCAATGGGGCAGCGGTACCAACCTCTTTACCAAGTATCTCTGCCACTGATTTCATAGTTTCCGCACCTCCAACGGGGCAGTTCAGGGCAGATATGTCGTCGCTTTTCACCAAAGCTTCGGCAAAAGCCCTACAGCCTGGGAAACTACAGCCTCCGCAGTTGGCAGCGGGCAAGGCCTCTTCTACCAAATCTATCTTCGGATCCTCGAATACTTTAAACTTTTGTGCCACAAAATAGAGCACCAGTGCTGCAACCGTTCCGAGTACTGCGAGTGTTAAAATAGTTATGACTACTACGTTCATATAGTTAAAATTATTTATTCTATTATTTCTTTTATCGTGAACACAAATGTTTTTTTGAGCATGGGTGTGTACATCTTAACCACAAAAAAATAAGGGATTAAAATGGCCAATGACGCGATGCCCGCTATGCCTTCGCTTTTTGTTATTCCGAATACGACAAATAAGGTGATGAATACCAATACAAAAGGATAGATGTAGGCAATTAAAGAGGCTTTTAAACCAAGTGATTTTTGCCCTTGGATAATTACTCTTTTACCCACGGATAAATCGCTAAAACCAAAAGGGTTAACGTCAATTATTTTTTCTTGCATATCAGCAGCGGTACAAGCGCCCTTCGCATGGCACGATGCACAAGCCGATTCGCTTAAAATACGTACTTTAATCTGGCTTTGCTCAACCGCCTCAATATATCCCGTATGCTCTACAAAGTTCAATTCCGACATAGTATTTTAGAAATTTCAGAACAAATGTAATGATTAGGATAGTATAGAAAAGCGTATTTTGTAATTTGGAATTGGTATAAATAAACAAAACTGCAATGTAGACATTGCAAAACCTTGATGGATAGTGTAAAGTAGAGATTGCAATTTAAGGAAAGTAGGTAATTATTTTTTTTCGTTGCCCCATAAAATTACATTGTGTTATGGGTTGATGTGGTGGGGAGTATAAAGAAATATTTGCAAAATTGAGATGCCGGAAACTTTAAAATGGATAATACAATATTTTTATACGACCACGAATGATATAAATAAAGCGAATAAAACTGCTACGCAGTTATGGTTTACCTGCGGTAATCATATTCGCATCATTCGTTTTATTCGTGGTTGAAATAGAGCGACAATTTTTAATGTATTATATGGTAAGTGTTCAGTATGATTTGATAATCCTTTGGGTATCTAATTCGGGTTTGCCAAAATTAATAAGTATTCCTAAGGTCAGTTGCGAGGCTTTTAGGTAATTGAATACTTGTGATTGATTAATGACATCTAATTCGCGAACAGCTTTCAGTTCTACGATTATTTTATCGTAGCAAATAAAATCGGCATTAAAACCTTTTTTTAGCCGTTCACCTCTATAATTAATTCTTAATGGGGCTTCCCTAATGTGTGGGATGCTGCGATATTTTAACTCGATTTCGAATGCTTCTTGGTAAACAGACTCTACAAAACCACATCCTAATTCGTTGTGCACATGGATAGCCGCGCCAACAATAGCATACGACTCTTTCTCAAAAATAATTTTAGACATAGACTCAAAGTTTGGATAAAAAAACTCGGATAATACTCTTTATCATGGAAGATAAGGAATTTACATCAGTCAAACCATTTTTTTTTTGACCATAAAAATACGACCACGAATGATACGAATAGAGCGAATAGAACTGCTGCGCAGTTATATTTACCTGCGGTAATCATATTCGCATCATTCGTTTTATTCGTGGTTGAAAAAGAGTGTTCAGCTTATTACTCCGGGTGCGACTCCAAATCAAGCTCGGGGTAAATAACTCATTATCCGCTGCAGTCGCACGGCTCGTGCCAGTTAACTGATGAGGCTCCAGTTGAGTTTTTGGCGGGCCAGTTTGGTAAGCTGGCGGTTCAGGATTTGGTTTTCGGGTTTTTCGAGGGTGGGGTCAGCGTCGAGGATGGCGTTGGCCACGTTGCGGGCATGTTGCAATAGTTGCGTATCGCGGGTGAGGTTGGCTATCTTCAGGTCAAAGGGCAAACCACTCTGTTGGGTGCCTTCCAGGTCCCCAGGACCGCGCAGCTTCATGTCGGCCTCGGCTATTTCAAAGCCGTCGTTGGTATCCACCATGATGCTCATGCGCTTTTTGCTGTCTTCGCCCAGCTTGTGACCTGTCATCAGAATGCAGTAACTCTGCTCGGCTCCCCGGCCCACCCGTCCGCGCAACTGATGCAGCTGTGAGAGGCCAAAGCGCTCGGCACTCTCGATAACCATTACGGAGGCGTTGGGCACGTTAACACCAACTTCAATCACCGTGGTGGCTACCAAAATATTTGCTCTACCGCTGGCAAACTCTAGCATGGCGGCATCTTTTTCGGCAGGTTTCATTTTGCCATGAACCATGGAGGTTGTGTATTCAGGAAAAGCAGATTGCATATATTGCAATCCTTCGGCCAGGTTTTTATAATCCATCTTTTCCGATTCCTCTATCAATGGATACACCACATAAATCTGTCGTCCTTTTTCAATCTCGACTCTGATAAACTGATTGAGGTTATTGCGGCGATTATGAAAATAATGTCTGGTTTGGATGGGTTTACGCCCCGGAGGAAGCTCATCGATAACCGACACATCGAGGTCGCCATAAACCGTCATGGCCAAGGTGCGGGGAATAGGTGTAGCTGTCATCACCAACACATGCGGTGGTATGGTATTTTTTTTCCAAAGCCGGGCGCGTTGGGCTACTCCAAAACGGTGCTGCTCATCTATGATGACTAAACCCAGGTTTTTGAATTTCACCACATCTTCCAGGAGAGCATGTGTGCCGATGAGTATTTGCAATTCACCCGATTGTAGTTCGGCATGAATTATTTCCCGCTCTTTTTTTTTGCTCGAACCGGTCAGTAGCTTCACATTTAAATCCATCCCTTGTAACAACTCAATGATGGAATCAAAATGCTGCGAGGCGAGTATTTCGGTAGGTGCCATCAAACAAGCCTGAAAGCTATTGTCTAAGGCAATGAGCATCACCATTAATGCCACCATGGTTTTGCCACTGCCCACGTCGCCCTGTAGCAGACGGTTCATCTGCCGTCCTGAACCCACATCGTGCCTTATTTCGCGGATAACACGTTTTTGTGCCCCGGTAAGCTCAAAAGGCAGGTTATGATGAAAAAAATGGTTGAAGTAATCGCCAACAGTGGCGAAAATATGCCCTTTGATATTTTGGTTTCGCTGGGTTTTTAGTTTGAGTATGCTGAGCTGAATGTAAAAGAGTTCCTCAAACTTTAAGCGAAACTGAGCCTGTTGCAATACTTGCGAATCGGCCGGAAAATGAACCGTGCGCAATGCCTTGTCCAGTATCATCAATTTGTACTGCTGAACGATATAGGATGGCAGGCTTTCGGATATGGCGCCCTGAAACGAAAGGAAGATGTTTTGCTGCATCTTTTGTATGACCTTAGAGTTCAGGTAGCTATTTTTCATCTTCTCAGTGGTATTGTAAAAAGCTTGCAAGCCAGATGTGATCTTTGGCTTGCTGCTGTCCACCTTTTCCATTTCGGGATGAACGATGTTATAGCTTTGGTTGAATTTGCTGGGTTTGCCAAAGATGATGTATTCTGCTTTGGGGTCGAGCCCAGTTTTTATTTGTTTAATAAATTTAAACCACACCAGCTCTATCACACCTGTATCGTCGGCAAATTTGGCTACCAAACGTTGCGATCGTCCTTGTCCGACGGTGTTGAGCGCAACCACTTTGCCCTGCAATTGAATGTGCGACGAGGTGCTGCTTATCTCCCGTATCTTAAAAGTTCGGCTTCTAGCCACATATTTCTAAGGAAAATGGTACAGCAAATCCTCGTACGACTGAATTTTGAGTTCATTCTTAAGCAGCTCGGCTCTTTTGGAACCAACACTGGGTAAATAAGTTATATCTTTTGTGGACAGTTCCGACATAAGGCCATCAATACAAATTGGAGTGTAGGCAATATACTGATGTCTTTTGTAAAAGACATAATTCTACAAGTAATATTTTCAAAGCTCAAAAAAAGGTCAACTTACACCGTAGGTGTTACCCTATAGTAACCCCCAGTACTACTGGGGGTTAAAAAGCGTGTCTGATAATCAACTCTGTAGGAGTTGACCAAACTCAAAAAGTCAATTCCTACAGAGTTGTAGTGTCTTTTATCCCTCCCTCCCCCAGTGAAACTGGGAGTTAGGCATAGAATACTCCTACGGAGTAATGTTGTGTGATATAACACAACAGTGTAGAAACGCTTGTCGGCGTTACAAGTTTAAAATGGAATTCACGTCGGATATTTGTATCACAAACCAACCATGATAGCTCCACTCGCTCTGTTTGCTTTTTCTCTGGCTTCCTCAACAGATGCGCCTCTGGCGAGACATACCCCCATCCTTCGTTCGCCTTGTACCTCGGGTTTTCCGAACAACCGCAGCTGGGTATCGGGTTCGGCTAGGGCTCTTTCTAAGCCGGAGAAGCTCACTTGCTTTGAATTACCTTTTGCCATAATCACGCTACTGGCAGCGGGAGCATGTTGAACGATGTTGGGGATGGGCAAACCCAATATGGCGCGCACATGCAAAGCAAACTCGCTCAAATCCTGCGAAATCATAGTCACCATACCTGTGTCGTGCGGACGGGGCGACAGCTCGCTGAAATAAACCTCATCGCCTTTTACAAAAAATTCCACACCAAAAAGGCCTCTTCCCCCTAAAGCTTTTACCACTTTTTCTGCAATGTCTTGTGCATCGGCCAATGCCTTTGGGCTCATGGCTTGTGGTTGCCACGATTCCTTGTAATCGCCATTCTCTTGTCGGTGGCCTATGGGTGCACAAAAGGAAACGCCGTTAATATGGCTAACAGTGAGCAGGGTTATTTCGTAATCAAAATCCACAAAACCTTCAATGATAACGCGGTCGCTGGTTGCACGCGCACCTTTTAAGGCATAGTCCCAAGCTTGGTCGATATCTGCTTTGCTTTTTACTACGCTTTGGCCTTTGCCTGATGAGCTCATAATGGGTTTCACCACACAAGGGAAACCTATTTCTGCAATCCCTGCGTCAAATTCCTCTTTTGTTCCGGCAAATTGGTAGGGCGAGGTAAGTACCCCTAGTTCTTCTGCTGCTAAGGTTCTTATTCCCTCGCGGTTCATGGTTAGTTGAGTTGCCTTGGCTGTAGGTATCACGTTAAATCCTTCTTTTTCCAATTCCAACAAGGTAGTTGTTGCAATGGCCTCCACTTCGGGTATAATGTAATGAGGTTTCTCATCGCGGATAATCTCTGCCAAAGCCTTTCCATCTAACATAGATACCTGATAGCTGCGATGTGCTACCTGCATGGCCGGAGCATTTTTATACTGGTCGATGGCAATTACTTCAACGCCATAACGCTGAAATTCAATAGCCACTTCTTTGCCCAGTTCGCCCGAGCCTAATAATACTATTTTGGTTGCGTTAGCCGATAGGGGAGTGCCTATGCTTATATTGGATGATTGGTTCATGAATGATGTTTTTTGGAGGTGCAAAAATAGGATTAAAAAAAACAAAAAGCGCAAAGTCTTGTGATAAGTCTTTGCGCTAGTATGTTTTTGTTTTAAGCGCTTCTACGCTGTAACCCTTATTTTAAATACGAGTTGAGCATCCAAAGTGTTTTTTCGGTTTGGGCAATATAGTCACTCATTAAGGATACGGTTCCTTCGTCTTGTGCATCACCTGCTAAAGCCAATATCTCGCGCTCTAAAGTTATTAGGGTAGCAAAATTTTCCACCACTGCTTTAACCGCTTTGCTTCCGTCGCTTACTCCTTTTGCTTCTTTTATAGTTGCGGTTTTTAAATAATCGCTAAAAGTATGCAATGGTTCAGCTTCAAGGGTTAAAATTCGTTCAGCAATTTCATCCACTTTTATCACTGCGTCATCATAAAATTCCTCAAATTTAACGTGCAGTTCAAAAAAATCGCGTCCTTTAATGTTCCAGTGGAAACCTCTTAGGTTTTGATAAAAAAGTTGGTAATCGGCCAATAACTCGTTTAGTTTTGTGGCCAATACTTGTGTTTTCGCTTTGTCTAATCCAATTAAATTCTTCATCTTATTATAAATTTTTAGTTATTATTTTATGCTTGTATTATTTTGTATTACAAAGATGCTTACTTTTGACTTATCAATCAAATCGAATGTTTTTATATTGGCATAGATTTTATATATAACATCTGATTGTCATTGGTTTAAGTACGTATGATGTCGAAAATTAATTAGGATGATTACTATAACACAGTTAGAATATGTGGTGGCCGTAGACACGTATCGGCATTTTGTTACGGCCAGCGAAAAGTGTTTTGTGTCGCAGCCTACGTTGAGTATGCAGTTAAAAAAGCTGGAAGATGAGCTTGGGGTGATGATATTCGACCGCAGCAAGCAACCTGTTGTTCCAACGCAAGTGGGCAAAGCTATTGTGGAGCAGGCGCGTAAGACCTTGGCCGAAAATAAGCGCATCTATAATTTGGTGCAGGAGTTTACAAACCGAATGGATGGAGAGTTGAGCATTGGCATTATTCCATCGCTGGCACCTTATCTGCTTCCTCTTTTTGTGGGGTCGTTTTCGCGCGAGTACCCAAGGGTTAAAATAAAAATAGTGGAGTTACTGTCGGAAGATATCATTGATCAGCTGAATAAGGATAGATTAGATGTAGGCCTCTTGGTAACACCGTTAAACGAAAACAGCATCCGGGAGAAAATTATATTTTACGAGCGTATGTTTCTATATGTCAATAACCAGCATCGCTTGGCCGCTTTACCAAAAGTAGATTCCGAAGATATGGCAGGTGAGGGCTTGTGGTTGTTAAGTCGGGGACATTGTTTTAGAAGTCAGGTAGTTAATCTTTGCTCGTTTCATGATAAGATGAGAGATGAGATTTCTATTGATTACGAAAGTGGTTCCTTAGAAACGATAAAAAAGCTGGTGGAAATAGAAGGCGGATATACCTTGCTGCCGGAGCTTTCCATTGATGATAACGTACTCAATAATAAGCATGCCCAGATTAAGAATATAGGAGATAGCGATCCGTTACGTGAGGTGAGTATGGTATATTCGCGTAATTTTGCCAAGCAACATCTGCTACAGGTTCTGTTCGACTGCATACAAAAATCGGTACCCGGGCACTTGCTTAATAAAAACGATGGGCATATTGTGGAATGGCGCAAGTAAACTTTTGTGGCTCTGTACAATTCCTATATCTTAGCAAACAAAAAACTTCAGGGTGAATTGGTATCTTATAAAAGCATACATAAAATATAGAATAAAGGCAAAATACAGACCATTGAACTCGCCTTTTGTTTCTGATTTATTTGATAAGGTTTTTTGGGAAACTTATCCGTATTATGGCTTTGCTACTATTGATAATTTGCGCAATAATTTGCTCAAATCTAAACTTAAAATTAAGGTTACAGACTTGGGTGCAGGTTCAAAAAAATTTAAAAGTAACCAGCGTTCTGTGCGGCATCTGGTTAAATACAATGCCAGCCCAAAAAAGCAGGGTGAGTTATTATTTCGTTTGGTATCTTATTTAAAACCTCAAAATATAATTGAGTTGGGCACTTCGCTGGGTTTGGGAACTTTGTATCTGGCCATGCCAAATCCTAAAGCCCAGGTTTTCACCATTGAGGGATGTCCCGAAATTGCCAAAGTAGCTGAGCAAAACTTTAAATCTGTCCAAGCTAAAAATATTACACAGCAAATTGGAAGTTTTAAAGTTGAATTACCAAAGCTCATCAATAAGCTTAATAAAGCTGATTTGGTGTATTTTGATGGCCATCACGATTACCAGGCTACCATGGCGTATTTTGAGTTGTGCCTTCCAAAAGCTTCAAAATCCGCAGTTTTTATCTTCGACGATATTCATTGGTCCAAAGGAATGACCAAAGCATGGAACCAAATAACAGCAAATTCAGCCGTATCCGTTTCCTTCGATTTTTTTGATTTTGGAATAGCCATCTTAAATAGTGATACAGAAAAGCTTTATGGAGTTGTAAAATGGATGTGAGTGGTTATCAGTTGGAGCCAAGCGACATCCCGTCATTCTGATCTAATTTATTTTTGACGGGAAATCAGTAAACAGTAACCGATTTACTGAACACTGAACACCGAAGCACCAAACACCTATATACTGATTACCGTTTCACGGAACATACTGATTCTCTTTCCTAAAAATAATCCAATACGGTCTTTATCCCTACACTAAAAAAATTATCTTTGTTACACCTAAATAAAATGAGTTGTCATGAGCGAAAATATCATTGAAATAAGCGGAATTACCAAGCATTATCAGGTAGGTGTGCAGGCCGTTAAAGCTTTACAAGGAGTAGATTTAACCATAAAAAAAGGCGAATATGTAGCCATTATGGGACCATCAGGATCAGGAAAATCAACACTCATGAACGTAATAGGAGCACTTGATACACCAACAGGAGGTACCTACGTTTTAAATGGTACAGATGTGAGCCGCATGAGCGACGATCAGTTGGCTGAAGTACGAAACAAAGAGATTGGTTTTGTTTTTCAAACCTTTAATTTGTTGCCACGATACACTGCCTTGGAAAATGTGATGCTTCCACTTATTTATGCTGGGATGTCTAAGCCCGTGCGATTAAAAAGAGGCAATGAGGTGATTAGTAAAGTAGGATTAGAGGATCGCGCTACACACAAGCCCAATGAGCTTTCCGGTGGACAGCGTCAAAGGGTAGCGGTGGCCAGAGCTTTGGTCAATGATCCATCCATTATACTGGCTGATGAACCAACAGGAAACCTCGATTCAAAAACATCCGTAGATATTATGCGACTCTTCGGCGATATACATGCTATGGGTAATACCATTATTTTGGTAACGCACGAAGAAGATATTGCCCAATATGCTCACCGTATTATCCGCTTGCGCGATGGTTTGATAGAATCGGATACCGTAAATGAAACGGTAACATTAAGCCAACAACAAGTGTAAAATGGTTTGTAGCCCGTTAATTCAGGAGTTTAGGAAGATTCATTAAAGTCAGCATTAACTAAGAACATAATCGATGACTGTGCGTTTCAACTAAAATTTTATGTTGTCAGAGGTAAAGATTTGATGCAATGTTTTTCTTAAGGCCTTGCAAAACCTGTCTTGATACTTGAGCCTCGATATTTAACACTTAAAAATATGAATAAAAGTTTAGTTTATACTAAAACAGGAGATAAGGGTAAAACCAGTTTGATTGGCGGAACCCGCGTTCCTAAAAACCACTATCGCTTAGAGGCTTATGGAACGGTAGATGAGCTGAATACATTTATAGGGATGATTCGTTCGTACAAGTTGGACGAGAAAAGTGAAAAACAAATTATTAGTATTCAGGACAAGCTTTTTGTGGTGGGTGCGTATTTGGCTACCGATTCTAATGCAACTGATTTAAGGGACAAATTAAATTACGACGAAAGTATTATTGAGGGTCTCGAGCAGGAGATGGATCGTATGGACAGCGAACTGCCCCCGATAAAAAATTTCGTGTTGCCTGGAGGTCACCCGGGTGTAAGTTATTGCCATATTTCGCGCACTATCTGCCGCCGGGCCGAACGCCGTGTTTTGGCTATGGCCGAGCATACCGAAGTGAACCCATGGGTGGTAAGATACCTTAATAGATTGTCCGATTATTTGTTTGTTTTATCACGCTATTTGGCAAAGCATTTCAATGTAAATGAAATTCCTTGGATTCCTGACTTGTAAGTAATAACTTTTTCTTTATATTCGCACAAAATTAAAAGAATCTATTTAACAATTTATATATAAAAATTCAGGGTATGTATTGGACATTAGAATTGGCATCAAAATTAGAAGATGCGCCCTGGCCGGCATCCAAGGACGAATTAATCGATTTTGCGATTCGCTCGGGGGCACCGTTAGAGGTCATAGAAAATCTTCAGGAAATTGAAGACGAAGGAGATGTTTATGAAAGCATTGAAGATATATGGCCTGATTATCCGAGTAAAGATGATTTTTTCTTTAACGAGGATGAATATTAGCCAGGGTATTAAAAATAAAAAAACGTCATAGATATTTTATCTGTGACGTTTTTTTATGACTAAAATATCGACGATTCTGTTCGTGTAGTAAATTGCTCCAAAAACTTCATGCCTCTATATGAATTACCTTTCGCGTTAAGTTTTGGACTCCAAACGGCAATGCTGTACTTGTCGGGGAAAATAGTGATGATACCCCCGCCTACGCCACTTTTACCGGGCAACCCAACGGTAAATGAAAATTCGCCCGATTCATCATAAAAACCACAGGTTTGCATTAAAGCATTCATTCGTTTTGCCTGGCTCATGTTTAATATTCGTTCGCCAATTGTGTTCCTAAAATTGTCGTCGGCAAAAAACAGAAAACTCTGCGCAAGCTCTTGGCAGGTCATTTGGAGTGAGCACATGGTAAAATAAAAATCGAGCACTCTATCGGGCTTGTTGTAAATGTTGTTGTACGATTTTATAAAGTTACAGATGGCTATGTTTCGGTAACCCACCGCTTTTTCCGATTCGGCAATGGATTTATTGTAGTTTATTGCAGTGTCCCCATTGATGTCACGAATAAATTGAAGAAATTCCTTTTCGGGTTCTTTAAATGCGCTCACCAACATATCGGCAACCACTAACGCCCCGCCATTGATAAATGGATTACGGGGAATGCCGTTGTCCAATTCTAATTGTATTAAAGAATTAAAGGATGAGCCAGATGGCTCAACGCCCACGCGCTCCCACACTTTTGCTCCCAACAATTTATAAGCAACACAAAGGGATAGCACTTTGGCGATACTCTGAATAGAAAATTTAGTAAATCGGTCGCCTGTTCCAAATTCTTGTCTATTGCAAGTAATCATGTGAATGCCAAACTTTTCCGAATCAACCCTGTCAAGCTCTGGAATATACGAAGCTGCCTGTCCGGAATTATTGCCTGATTTAATTTGCTGGTAAATATCGTTGATGATTTGCTGATAGGACATAGCATATTTTTGTTTACTAAATAAGTGAATATCACAAACAAAAAAGATGATTTTTGAGGGGGAAATAAGCAATTGTACAACGAGAAGATAACTGATTATCGCTATCTTATTTGGAGTAATATTTTTATGTGTTTGTTAAATTCATCCACTTTTTTAATCAAAGTTTGTTCAATCGAAAGTGTTAATTTAGGATTCATTTTTTCTTCTTTTCTAAAAAGATGTGATTTCTAAAACCAAGATAGTATTATTATACAAGACGTGCAATTATTTGACTTTTCGCACGCGTTAAATGATGATTGGTTTTTATCGTCTCTCTCATTTATTCACAAAGCATAATTGTCTATCTTCACAGACTGAAATTTCGCGCATTTGGAAAAATACCTGCACATATTAAAAAAATACTGGGGCTTTGACGAGTTTCGTTCTTTACAGGATCAAATCGTTCAGTCTATTGGCAACGGAAAAGATACGCTAGGCTTAATGCCCACGGGGGGAGGCAAGTCCATCACTTTTCAAGTTCCGGCTATGGCTATGGATGGTATTTGCCTGGTAGTTACGCCTTTAATAGCCTTAATGAAAGATCAGGTACTTAACTTGAGGCAGAAAGGCATTAAAGCCATGGCTATTTATTCCGGACTTACCCGCGAAGAAATAAATGTGGCTTACGACAATTGTATTTTTGGTGATTATAAGTTCCTGTATTTATCGCCTGAGCGTTTGTCGAGCCCGTTGTTTTTAGAAAAGCTGGTGCATTTTAAAGTGAGCATGATAGTGGTGGATGAGGCGCATTGTATTAGTCAATGGGGTTATGACTTTAGACCTTCTTACCTAAAGATAGCTGAGTTACGTACAGAATTGCCCGGCATTCCAGTGCTGGCTCTTACGGCTACAGCTACACCTCTAGTGGCCAACGATATTCAGGATCGCTTGTTGTTTGAAAAAAATAATTTGCTGCAAAAAAGCTTTGAGCGGAAAAACTTGGCTTATATCGTTCGTACTACCGATGACAAACTTAATCAGTTAGTTAAAATAGTTAAGTCGATCAATGGCTGTACAGTGGTATTTGTGCGTAATCGAAAAAATACCAAGGAATATGCCGAGCATCTTACCACAAATGGTATTTCTGCACATTATTATCATGCCGGATTAACGCACCAATCAAAAGACAAAAAGCAGAAAGAGTGGATGAACGACAGCGTGCAAGTGATGGTTTGCACTAATGCGTTTGGTATGGGAATAGACAAGCCCAACGTGCGTTTGGTGGTGCACATGGATGCTCCGGACAGCATGGAGGCGTATTTTCAGGAGGCGGGAAGGGGAGGCCGTGATGGAAAAAAGGCCTATGCTGTTTTGCTTTGGGCCGCTGCGGATAAATCAAGACTTAAAAAAAATGTGACTGTCACCTTTCCGGAAAAGGAAGTTGTTTACAGGGTGTACAATGCTTTGGGTAACTTTTTTCAGCTGGCGGCAGGGCATGGCGAGGAGAGCTTGCACGATTTTGATATGATTAAGTTTTGCAAGGCATATCATTTTAATATGCTCACGGTTTTTAACAGTCTTAAAATATTGCAACGTGCAGGTTATATCGAATACAGCGAGGAAGCCAACCTGCCTTCGAGGGCTCACTTTATAGTGCAAAAAATTGATTTGTATAATTTTCAGGTGAAAAATGAGCAGTTCGATTCGTTCATTAAATTATTATTGCGCTCTTATACAGGTTTTTTTACTGAGTATGTGCTTATTAATGAGCAGTTATTGGCACAGCGAGCCTCTGTATCGGTGGATTTGGTTTATCAATATCTCAACAAACTCAATCATCTTAAAATAATTCATTATATCCCGCATAAAAAAACACCTCTTATTCAGTATATCCGTCCTCGCGAGGAAGTTCGGTACATGCGCTTACCCCACGAGGTGTATCGCGATCGAAAAAAACAGTATGAAGAAAGAGTGCAATCTGTAATTGAATATGCCGAATATTCCCATGTATGTAGAAGCCGCTTTTTGTTGCTTTATTTTGGACAAAGAAACACCCAAGATTGTGGACAATGTGATGTGTGCATCGAAAAAAAGAAGCGAGGATTGAGCAATAGTGAGGCTGATCGAATAGAAGAGCTTCTTAAGAGAACTTTATCCAAGCCTATGGCATACAGCCAAATCGAAAGTGCAATGAAGCTTTCGGAAAACAAGTGGCTGGATATATTTAATTGGTTGGCGGATAATCAAATCATTTATCCCCTCGATGACGAAACATGGCAATGTAAATGATATTTAGCGCCGCCCACATCCCCACATCCCCACATCCCCACATCTCCACATCTCCACATCATCACATCTCCACATCATCACATCATCGCATCATCACATCGTCAAATCCTCAAATCCTCAAATCTAAATTTACTATTACGCTCAACACCATATATTTCAGTTTTATTTGTTAATTTTGCACTTTAATTTTTTGGTATCTTAGTCGCTGCCTAATATTTAAAGAGGATAATGGAAGAAAATTTACACCCTATTGTATATTCAAAAAATGTATTGGAGTTTGTCACAGTAGCAAACGAGTACTGCAATCAGCTTGAAGGGGTTGAAGGCCTTAGTGCAAAAGATTTTTTTTCGGTGACAACACGTATATTGCCCCTGTTGTATATCAAGGCTTCCATGTTGCCAAAAACAGAGCCTGTTTTGGACGAAAATATTGAGAAAACAGTGCGTGAAGAAGATTATGTAAGAATACAACATGCGCTGTTGGCTAAAGTGGGGGCGCATGATGATTTTTTGGAGGTGTTTGTACCCAATAATGATTTAGACCAAAAGGAAGTTGCATCTAGTATTTCCGAAAATCTTACCGATATTTACCAGGATGTAAAAGACTTTTTATTTGCTTATAGAATTGGCGTAGATGAAATAATGAACGATGCATTGGCCGAAGTGGTGAGTGCTTTTGAACTGTATTGGGGACAAAAATTGGTGAATGTGTTAAGAGCCTGCCATAACGTTTTGTATGGCGATAATGACTTGGACGAGGAGGAAGATATTCAATTGGATAGTAACGAAGGTGCAGCAGGTGATAAAAATAACGATTGGTTCAATAAATTTCAGGACCAATGGAATGAAGACGAGGATTGATGGAAAAAGATGATAATTTGATTAAAAACAAGATAACAACGGAAGCGCTAAGTGATTTGCCCTTAGAGCACTACACCGGAGAAATAGTACTTGTAGAAGACCAGCAGGGTGTTTTAAAAGTAATTGAGGAAATTAACGGCGAAAAAGTATTGGGCTTTGATACGGAAACAAAGCCTTCGTTTAAAAAAGGACAAAATAATTTTATTTCTCTCATTCAGCTTACTACTAAAAAATCTACTTTTTTAATCCGAACAAATAAAACTGGATTGTCGGAACAATTAGTTCAATTACTCAGCGATAAAAACATTAAAAAGGTAGGAGTGGGTATTCGCGATGATATTAGAGGACTTCAAAAAATAAAAGATTTTACTCCAGGTGGATTTGTAGAATTGCAAACCATGGCTTTAGATAAAGGCTTAAAAGATTTTTCGCTAAAAAAATTGGCCGGAATATTATTGGAAATTAGGGTTTCAAAACGGCAGCGTTTATCTAATTGGGAGGCCGATGAATTAAGCGAGGCACAAATGATTTATGCCGCCACCGATTCGTGGATCGCCTTAGAAATATTTAAAGAATTAAACAAACTCGACCAAAACCGGGTGATAGATGTCGAAAACTCCGACGAGGCTCAGGCATAACACATATTAATTAGTGTAAAAAAACTTACTATATACATGTCATACATAAAAGTTGTTCTTAAATCAGGTAAGGATCAGTCTATGCTCCGTTTTCATCCCTGGGTATTTAGCGGAGCTATAAAAAAGATTTACGGCGATCCAGCCGAAGGTGATGTTGTTGAGGTGTTCGACAATAAAGATACATTCTTAGGTTTGGGGCATTACCAAATTGGTTCCATAGCCATTCGCATCGTATCCTTTACACAATTAGAGGTTACGGATGATTTTTGGTACCAAAAAATTAGTGAAGCTTATCGTTTGCGTAAGTCACTGGGTTTTATCGATAATCCAGAAACTAACGCCTATCGTTTGGTACATGCCGAGGGAGATAATATGCCGGGACTCATCATTGATATGTATGGCGATACGGCCGTTGTACAAATGCATTCCGTGGGGATGTTTCTGATAAAAGATACCATAGATGCTGTACTCAAAAAATTATATGGCGATTCGCTTAAGGCTATCTATAACAAGTCGGAAGGCACCTTGCCCTATAAAGCCGATATAGAACCTCAAAACGGATATACCTTTGGTAAATCAGATGTCCGCACAGCACTCGAAAACGGTCTTAAATTCAAAGTAGATTGGGAAAAAGGTCAGAAAACGGGTTTCTTCGTCGATCAACGCGAAAATAGAGCTTTGTTAGAGCATTACAGCAAAGGCCGATCCGTACTCAATATGTTTTGTTATACTGGTGGATTTTCTTTTTATGCTATGCGCGGAGGTGCAGAATTAGTACACTCTGTAGATAGCTCCGAAAGGGCAATGGATCTTACAAAAGAAAACATTGAAATGAACTTCACGGGCGACAGTAGGCATGAGGCTATTGCTGCCGATGCTTTTAAATACTTGGATGATATCAAGGATAAGTACGATTTAATTGTACTCGATCCCCCCGCTTTTGCAAAGCATCATAATGTGCTTAATAATGCCTTGCAAGGATACAAAAAGTTGAACGCAAAAGCTTTTGAACAGATAAAACCTGGAGGTATCGTATTTACTTTTTCTTGCTCGCAGGTGGTAAGTAAAGACGCATTTCGTAAAGCGGTTTTTTCGGCAGCAGCGCGTTCCGGTCGAAACGTCAGGATACTTAATCAGTTGACTCAACCAGCCGATCATCCGGTTAATATCTACCATCCCGAAGGCGAATACCTCAAAGGATTAGTATTGTATGTTGAATAAATCTTTGCATGACCATTGAGATTAATTTAAAAAAGATAAAACGCGATGATTGCTTGTAATAAAGACACACGAGATTAATTAAAATCGGTTTAGCGAAAGCAGTTTCTGTCTGCCGAAGGCAGGTATTATCTTTTGTCTCTTATCTATTATCTCACAGTCTCTTATTTAATTAAAGACAGATGAAATTTAACGAATTTGATTTTACGCAGGAAGTCCTCGATGGTTTAGATGCCATGCGATTTGACCAGGCTACGCCGGTTCAAGAAATGGCAATTCCTGTTATAAAAAGCGGTGCCGATTTAATAGCCTGCGCCCAAACAGGAACAGGTAAAACGGCCGCCTATCTACTTCCCATATTGGATCGTATTGTTAGAGAAGCCAATACCGGAACAACAGCCTTGATTTTAGTGCCCACGCGCGAACTGGCTTTGCAGATAGATCAACAGGTGGAAGGTTTCAGCTATTTTCTGGATGTAACCTCCGTATCAGTATTTGGAGGCAATGATAAGGGTTTGTGGGATCAGCAAAAAATTGGACTCACCAAAGGTGCCGACATTATTGTGGCCACTCCGGGCAGGATGATACAACACCTCACCATGGGCTATGTGGATTTTACAAATATTAAATACCTTATTTTAGATGAGGCCGACAGGATGCTCGACATGGGTTTCCACGAAGATATTATGATGATTGAAAGTCATCTTCCAAAAGCCAACCGTCAGGGATTGCTATTTTCGGCAACCATGCCACCTAAAATCAGGGAACTGGCCAAAAAACTGTTGAACAAGCCACATGAAATTAACATAGCTATTTCAAAACCTGCCGAAGGAATCTTGCAAGCGGCCTACTTGGTGCATGAATATCAAAAAATAGATCTTATTGTCGAATTGCTTAGAGATAAAGATCTGCCTAGCATACTTGTGTTTTCGTCGCGTAAAAGCAAGGTGAACGATATTGTAAAAGCGCTGCGAAAAAATAACTTCAATGCACGCGGTATTCACTCCGATTTAGACCAGAGCGAACGTATAGAAGTATTGCGTGAATTCAAAAACCGAAATATACAGATTTTGGTAGCTACCGATATCGTGGCACGGGGTATCGACATTGAAAAAATTGACTTGGTTATTAACTTCGACGTACCTAATGATGCCGAGGATTATGTGCACCGCATAGGTCGTACGGCTCGTGCGCAAACCCAAGGGGTAGGTATCACTTTTATTACCGAAGATAAGCAATACGATTTCAGTAAAATTGAGGAACTCATCGAAACCGTTGTTTATAAAGTGCCGCTACCTGCCCATTTTGATGAAGCCCCCAAATACGATCCCAAAGGAAATAGGGGAAAAGGAGGAAGTTGGAAAAAAGGTGGTGGAAAAGGCAAAGGCGACAAAAAATATAAACACAAAAAAAAGGGAGACAAGAAATAGTATTCTATCAAACGACTTTCTATTTCGTGTATGTATTAATTTTTTGGATAAAACCAGATTGCCTTCCAACAAATTATTGGGAGGCATTATTTTTTACACACAGTAATAGAATCAGTATGTTTGAACTAATGTAATTCATCTTGATACTTGCAACTTGATACTTAATACTTGCTATTTTTTTTCCAGTCTCTCGATAATTTAGCCTAATTCATTCTCACTATATTCGCTTAAAATATACCAATCATGTCATCTCAAATTCATAAAATTATTGCCCAGGAGCTTCAATTGCAGCTTAATCATGTAAACAATACCATCGAACTTTTGAATGAAGGGGCTACAGTACCTTTTATCAGCCGCTACCGAAAGGAACGCACGGGCACCATGGACGAGGTGAATGTGGCACTTGTAAAAGAGCGCTACGAAAAGCTACTTGAAATTCAGAAACGAAAGGAAGCGATATTAAAATCGATGGATGAGCAGGGAGTGCTAACCCCTGAACTCGAAAAAAAAATTACAGCATCGTATAATGCTACTGAGCTTGAGGATATTTACCTGCCCTATAAACCTAAACGTGTAACACGTGCGGTAAAAGCCAGGGAAAAGGGACTTGAACCATTAGCCAAGTTGCTGATGAAACAATATGAGCGAGATGTATATTCAAAGGCAGCCGAGTATGTAGGAGATGAAGTTCCTGATGCCGAAGATGCATTACAAGGAGCTAGGGACATTATTGCTGAGTGGGTCAACGAAAATACGATAGCTCGCGATATGGTACGTTCCGGTTTTGAAAGAGGTGCTGTTATATCTTCAACCTTGGTAAAGGGAAAAGAAGAGGAGGGTATGAAGTACAAAGATTATTTCGATTTTAGCGAATCTTTAAAAAAATGCCCTAGCCATCGTTTGTTAGCTATCCGCAGAGCAGAAAAAGAGGGCATACTTAAAGTAAATATTTCGCCCGACGAGGAGCAAATATTAGATCGCTTGGATCGGTATTTTGTAAAAGGAAATACCGAAGCATCTGCACAAGTTGAGTTGGCCACAAAAGATGCTTTTAAGCGACTGTTAAAACCTTCTATCGAAACGGAATTTTCAAATCTGTCCAGGGATAAAGCCGATGCGGATGCTATACAAGTGTTTGCTAACAACCTGCGTCAGCTTTTGTTGTCGTCGCCGTTAGGCCAAAAAAGGGTACTAGCTATCGATCCTGGTTTTAAATCGGGTTGTAAGGTGGTTTGCCTGGATGCACAGGGAAATTTGTTGCATAACGAAAATATTTATCCTCATCCACCCCAACGCGAAACGCAACAAGCAGCAAAAAAAATATCTACCATGGTGGATGCCTATAAAATTGAGGCTGTGGCCATAGGTAACGGAACGGCCTCGCGCGAAACGGAGTCTTTTATCCGAAACTTAAAATACAATACGGATATTCAGGTGTTTGTAGTGAGCGAGGATGGTGCTTCGGTTTACTCGGCCAGCAAGGTGGCTCGTGATGAGTTTCCAGAGTATGACGTTACCGTGCGTGGTGCTGTTAGTATTGGCCGTCGTTTGATAGACCCATTGGCAGAGTTGGTAAAGATTGATCCAAAATCCATTGGAGTTGGCCAGTATCAGCACGATGTGGATCAGCTCAGGCTCAAATCCTCCCTTGATCAAGTGGTAGAGTCATGTGTTAACAAGGTTGGGGTAGATTTAAATACCGCCAGCCATCATTTGCTTACCTACGTTTCAGGTTTGGGGCCACAACTAGCAAAAAATATTGTTGAATATCGTTCAGCCAACGGTGCTTTTACCTCGCGCAACGAATTGAAAAAAGTACCTCGATTGGGTGCCAAAGCTTATGAGCAAGCAGCTGGTTTTTTGCGAATTACCGAGGCTCTTAATCCTTTGGATAATTCAGCGGTTCATCCCGAATCGTATGCCATCGTCGAAAAAATGGCGAAGGACAATACCTGCAATGTAAAGGATTTGATTGCCGATCGTGAAACCAGATCAAAAGTTAAGCTTGAATCTTATATCAGCGAGCAAGTGGGCCTGCCCACCTTAAAAGATATCATGGCCGAACTTGAAAAACCTGGAAGAGATCCGCGTCAAACAATTAAGGTGTTCGAGTTCGATCCCAACGTGCGCTCTATTGATGATTTGATAGTAGGAATGATATTACCTGGCATAGTTACCAATATCACTAACTTTGGTGCTTTTGTAGATGTGGGTGTAAAACAGGATGGATTGGTGCATATTTCTCATCTCGCCAATAAATTTATCAGTGATCCTAATGATGTTGTTAAGCTACATCAGCATGTAAAAGTAAAAGTGATGGAAGTAGACAAAGCGCGAAAGCGGATACAGCTGTCGATGAAAGAGGCAGAGTAGAACGCCTGCACCTTTCTGTGGTACATAGGTGACTTCACTAAAAATCTCATTTTGGTTTCTTTGTGGTTATCAGTTAAACCAATAATCGGTTCACAAATTTTGATTTGAATGTGGCAATATTTTTCCATCTATCAACGGCACCGTGAGATAAGGTATGCCAGCATAGATGGGGTTTACTACATTAAAAAAAACTCCAAACACCCAATTTGGTAATGTCGTTCCACGAAAAAAGGTCGCTAGTGGCGTAAATGTAAAAGGTGCCATCATGCTCAATTATAGTTGGGTAGGTATAATGGGGTTTCTGGTTTGAGGATCGTTGTAATTTTTATCTGCTACCGTCCATTGTTGCAAGGTAGTGTTGTTGGGGTATTGCCCAAGAATACACTTAGGTTTAACCATAACAAACTAAAAAATACTACATGTTTAAATTTCATATGTTTATATTTTTTTTTACTGAATCGCTTTGGCTGATTCTCTAATAATTTCTAAAGTAGTTGTATCCTTATCATAAACACCGTACCATCCTTGCAATTCGTGTGGTGGATCACCGAGGAAAGTATCACCTTTTTGCCAAAATTCGCCGGGGCGCGGTGGACGGCCTTCGCCGGAATAACTCCAGAAATTTAAACCTTTAACGGGATTGTTGTTCTTTATAGAGTTGACTGCCTTTTCAAAAATATAGGTGTAAAAGCGATTGCGCCAATTGGTTTTTGCATCAATAGCGTAAGAAGAACTATCGCGGGCAATACCAAACTCTTCCAGTACAATTGGTTTTTGTAGCTTTTTGGCAACTGCAACATGGTCGGCCCAATAATCGTCGGCTTTTTGCATGGCTTCCTGAAAAACTTCTTCGCCTTGTGTTGGGTTAAACCATCCCCAATTTTGCGCCCAAATGTGCATGGTAATATAATCAATATCCGGATTGTCGTTGTCTTTGAGCACATTGATACCAGCTCCAACATTAGGCGTGTTTCCTTCGGTTCCCAGGCATACCATGTGGTTTGTGTCTAATTCCTTGATAAAGGCAGCCGCTTTGCGTGTCCATGCTCTATATTCTTCGGGCACATCATAGCCACGTGGCTCGTTGGATAATTGCCAAGCCATGATGGTAGGATCGTTTTTGTACAAAGTACCCGTAATAGAGTTTTTGCGATTTATTGTTTTGGCAATATGATTGTTCATCATCTCCTGAGCCCTCTCGTTGGTATAAAACTGTTTGGAGTAATCGGTAAATTCCTGCCAACTGTAACCTTCATCTTGTGGAAAAGGAATATCGCCCTGACCCGCCCATTTTAAATACTGTGGAAAACCACCGCTCCAGGTCCAAAAATTACCCATCACCATAACGGCTGTCATATCTCTTTTTGCCATTTCTGATAATAAAAAATCCAGTCCAACCCAAAGGTCTTCGTTGTATTGGCCTGGGGCTGTTTGCAATGCCGGATGGATGGCATACTTCATATCATGGTCGCCTTCGCTGGCCGCTAAAACTCTTAGATTGCGCACACCAATAGCCTGCAATTGGTCCAGCTCGCGCATTAAGCGTTGCTGGTCGCCATTTTTGGGTGCACCCAAGTTCATACCCTGCCAATAGTTGGCTCCTATAAAAGTATATTCCTGGTTGTTTTTAATAAAAATACCATTCTCCACTTTTATAAAGCTATCTTGGTTTTTGTCCTTGCTCTTATCCGTGCATGAAAGCACGGTTAGGGCTATTACAACGATAATTAAAACTTGTTTTGCATTCATTTTTTGATATTTTAGATTCAATGATCTCATTATGATTATTGGTGATGTTGAATAGTTATATCATTTATATTTAATTTTTCCTGCGATGACAATTCAATCCATTTAGTTTCACCGGGCAATAAATCGAAATAGTTGTCGGACAGAAATACGCTTTGATTTGGAAAGTTGATGTATAAATCCCTGACCAATTTATCAGTGGTTACTTTCAAGGATGCTTTGCCGTTATTTTCGGCTATCTCTGTCTTAATTGTTGGTTTTTCTAAAACTAAATCCTTTGGTTTTTCAAAGTAAAAAAGGTTGCCGGTCGATAAACCTTCCTCAGCTGTAAACTCAACTTTTAAAACAACACTTTTAGAATTAGCATTGCCCAACAGTTCTGTTTTGTCGATTTCATAAAACATGGTGCTCGCATTTTTAAGCATATTTACTTGCAGCGATTTTGATGAGATTTCTTTCCCGTTAAAATGGAGTAGCAAGAGTTTTAAGGTTCCGTTTATATCTTTTAATCGATCTGAAATGCCCCGTATAACAATGCTTTTATCTTCGGCTTTAATAGTTATTAAAATGGGTTCATAAGCTTTTTTTACCGCATAATGCGCCGCTTTCCATTTGTGGTAATAATCGGTAGTGCTCCAACTTGCTACCGGCCAGCAATCGTTAATTTGCCAGTACAAGGTACCCATGCAATAGGGCATAGCACCCCGGTTGGCCTCAATAGCCATTTTTAGCGCGCGAGCCTGTAATACCTGACTCATGTATAAAAACTGCTCAAAGTCGTCGGGCGTATTGTAGTCCCAACCCATATATTCTTTGATGCGGAGGTTTCCTATGCCACTGCGCTGATGCGAGGCCATTACTTCGCTTTCGATATCATAATCTTCGGGTACGGTGTATTTTTTTACGGTCTCGAAATCAGGGAACGACTGGAATCCATATTCGCTCATGAAACGAGCCTTGTACTTCTCAAAATCCTCAAAAGGGTGCTGTCCGTGCCATACGCCCCAATAGTGCATGTCACCTGCGGGAGTTTCGTAGCCTGCATGTTTTTGGGGTTCGTAACCTGCCTGTGGCGATGAGGGCCAATAATCGTCGCCATCGGTATATTTTTCGACCACGCCGGGCAGTACATCGTGGAAGATATCCAGATATGCTTTTTGTATTTCCTCTTGTTGTTCTGGAGTATATAACTCTTTCCAGCCCCAGCCACCATCGGCATAATAATGCCAGGCGGTGTTAATTTCGTTGTTGCCGCACCATAGGGCGATGCTCGGGTGGTTTCGTAAGCGTTTTACATTATCTATGGCTTCATGTTTAATACTACTTAAAAAAGCATCATCGCCGGGGTACATGGAACAAGCAAACATAAAATCTTGCCACACAAGAAGGCCATTTTCATCGCAAAGCTGGTAAAAGTAGTCGTCCTCATAAATGCCGCCGCCCCATACACGTAGCATATTCATATTGGCTTCAGCGGCATCTTTAATTACTTTTTGGTAATTGTCTTTTGTTACTCTCGGCAAAAAGTTATCGTTGGGTATGTAGTTAGCACCTTTCATAAACACGCGTACCCCGTTCAGTTCAAATAAAAAGGATTCTCCTGCATCGTCTTTTTCTCTGATTAGCTTTAAACTTCTTAAGCCTGTAGTTATTTCTTTATTGCAGATGTTATTTTTTTCGTTGTCTGTAAGTTCCACATTAAACGTGTACATGTCAGGATTTCCCAAGCCTTTGGACCACCATAGCTTTGGGTTCTCGATTGAAAACGGCAAAGTTATTTTTTGAACACCTGCTTTAAAATCAACATCCGAAGAGGTGTAAACAGCCTGCGTTTGCGGGTTCGTGATTTTAACACTTCCCGAAAATGGCTCGTCCACTTGCAACTCTATATCAAAAATAAGTTCTGCTACTTCAGTGGTAATTTTGGGTTGTTTTACAAACACATCATTTATGCGTGTGTCGTTCCAAGCTTGCAGAATGATGGGTCGCCAAATGCCTGATGTAACCAAACGTGGCCCCCAATCCCAACCGTAATGATAACCCGCTTTTCGGGTAAATATGGATACTTTTTTATCACCTATTTCTCCATTTTCCGATTGGTCGTTAATGGCAGGGTAGGGGTAAGGAGATGCTGCTAATAATTCCAGTCCTTTTTTAATAGGAGAATGCAACAGTACTTTTAAGTCGTTATCCCCAATCTTAATGAATGGTTTAATATTGATTTCCCAGGTTCTAAACATGTTATCGGCTTGTAGTATCAAGCTGTCGTTTAAAAACACATCGGCATAGGTATCTAATCCTTCAAAAGTTAAAGTAATATTGTTCTTTTCAAATTCAGCGGATGTGATGCCTAGTAGGGTGGAATATTCCCAATCTTTTTTATCTATCCATTGTTGTTGTTTTTCGTTGGTACGATAAAAGGGGTCTTGAATAATCCCATTGTTTATCAGGTCGGTATGGATGGTGCCCGGCACAGTTGCTGCACCTGAATGAGTACCATTGATTTCCTTGAAAATCCAATTTGTATTAATTTCTTTAGTTGTCATAATAGTTGATGATTTTAGCGGTTGACATGCCAAAAAATACGGTAGCACTAAAGCTAGCAATAGTAGTTTCTTCATGGTTTCTTTGTTATTAGTATTTCCTTTAACTCAATGGATTTTTTTCCGGGAATTTTTAATGCGGATATTTTTATTGTTTTTATTCCTTCGGATAAATTTAATGTGCCGATGGATGTTCTTTCCCAATCGGTTTCGGGTGCTTCCTGCTCTCTTGTTACACGGTCGTAGTTTTTAAATTCGCCATGCTCAAAGGGCTTTAAGGAATCGATGATTATTTTTTGATCATCAATTTCTAAGCGTAATTGAGTTGCGCTGTCGAGGGAATCTAAGGCATATTTTAATTCAATTTCAAAAGTGCCTTCTTCCACTACGTTTATATCCCATGTGGCATAGGCTGATGTTTTTGTCCAAAAGTCAATCCAGTCGTGTGCCCAGCCATATAAACTGTGATAGGCTATGCCGGTATGTTTGCGGTCTTTTCTGAATTCGAAAGGAGGGAACAGGTTGGCTTCGTGTGCTGGTAAAACTGTTACTGGGTAATCGCAATATCCAAGCGGAATGGGCTTTGTTTTATTTTCTAAGGGCATTGCTGCTAACCATTCTTCATAATCCATTGTCAAGGAATCGTAAACTTCAGGATGGTTATTGCGTATGTCGGTAGTTTGTCCCGGATCGATTTCTAAATCAAACAGTTCTTCGTTTATCAGCAAATAATTATTGGATAGAACACGTTTGTTTCTGCTCCATTCCATAAATAACTTTCTATCTGCAAAATCTTTATTTCCATTTAATAGCGATTTAAAACTACGGCCATCGATGGGTTTGGGATTTTCATGAGATATGCCCACCAAATCCAATAGGGTGGGTAAAAGATCAATATGAGCCAATGGGGTTTCTATTATGGTACCGCCTGCAATATGACTTTCCCAATTGAGGATAAAAGGGACTTTAACGCCGCCTTGATCTACCATACCTTTTCGGCCTTTTAAGCCTGCGTTAAATCGGAAGTTCAGTGGGCCATTGTCCGAAAGATAAATGATGATGGTATTTTCGCGAATATGGAGTGCTTCGAGTTTTTCTAATATTTTGCCCACGTTGTCGTCAATGTTTTCTCCCATTCCATAAATGGTGGCATTAAAATCGTCGGCTCCCTTGTTTTTGTATTTGTTAAAATACTTATCGGGCACTTGCAAAGGGGTGTGTGGTGTTTGATAGGGGAGGTAACAAAAAAATGGTGCGTTTTCGGTTTTACTTTGGGTAATAAAACCGAGTGCTTCGTTGGTCAGCACATTGGGTAAATAGCCTTCTGTTTTAAAGGGCTTACCGTTTTTTTCGATTGTGGTATTAAAATAATTAGGCCAATGGCCCGAGGTAAAACCCACAAAGTTATCGAAACCCCTACCCATTGGATGAAAGGGATAATGTGCGCCATTATGCCATTTGCCAAATATACCGGTACGGTATCCATTTTGTTTTAGGATGTCGGCCAGGGTGGTTTCGTCCAAATTCATATCCTCCCGTCCGCGCGTAACGCCCGAAACACCTGTGCGTTGATGGTAACGCCCGGTAAGTAAACTTGCCCGGGTAGGCGCACAAACCGGACTCACGTAAAAGTTATTGGCAAATACTCCACCTGTGGCCAAGCTATCTAAGATAGGCGTTTCGGCAATAGGGTTTTGGGTGATAGATAAATCGCCATAAGCCTGATCGTCTGTTACAATCAACAAGATATTGGGAAGAGTTTCTTGCTCCGTTGCACGTTGGGAGCACGATGAAAATAATAATCCAATGAGGAGTATAGGTAACGTTATTTTGGAGTGAAGAAGAGGTTTCATGCTTTTTAAATATTGTTATTATTTAGTTTGAATCAAGGACGGTATTGCCGTCTGCTTTAACTAACGGTATAAAAGGTAATTAAACTTGGCTTTAGCCACATTTTGAATCACATAAAATAAATGCCTAATTCAATAAATCCAATGTCTATTATTCCAATCTTCCTATCGGCAGATAATAAGGATAAATCAAACCAACGACCTGTCGATCTATCGACCTATAGATCTACTGACCTATCAACCTACTGATCTAACCATCTTTCCTGCGCTTTGCCAAATCTGCAATAATACCATCCATAAATTTGTCGCTGAGTTTATAAATAACCAGAATAGCGGCAGAAAGTAGTGCACCTACAGCAGGGAAAATACTAATCATTAAGCGAATACCTTTGAGCGATTCCATCGTTTGGGCTTCATTGGCTTCAAAGCCATAAGCGGCAAGCAACCAACCTGTAATGGCTCCACCTAAAGTCCAACCCATTTTTTGTGACATGGATGAGGATGAGAATACCAAACCAGTGGCTCTTCGTCCTGTTTTCCATTCGGAGTAATCCGCAATGTCGGCATACATGGACCATATTAATGGTAAAACAATACCGGCACTTAGGCCAATTACTACGTTTAATGCGAAGATGATTCCAATGTCGTTTGGGTTAACCCAATAAAAAATGGCACTGAATACCGAGGCTATGACCATAGCTCCAATAAAGGTGTTTTTCTTACCAAATTTTGAAGAGGCTGGTTTAGCCAACAAAACACCTAAAAGGTTGGTTACAAGCCAAACGGTCATGTAGGCTCCAGCCAATTTATCCCATTGTACGTTACCAAAAACGGGTAGTACCTGATCTTTTACAAAATATTTGAAGTAATACATGATACTGCCATCCCGTAAGGAATTGAATATTAAAACGGCAATACCAGCACCCAGCATAATAAACCATTGGCCATTTTTCCCCAAATCTTTTAAATCTTTCTTTATCGAAGTTTCTTCAGTTAGCGGTTTCACCCTTTCCTTGGTCCATTTATAGGTCATCAAAAAGAAAATAGCTGCAATAACTGCATAAATGGCTACTGTGTATTGATAGCTTTTCGCATCGTTGGCACCGTTATCTCTAAAAAAATCTAATAAATAGGGTACTGTTGCAGTCATGAAGATACCACCGGAATAGGCTCCAATAAAACGAAACGAGGCCAGGGATGTTCTCTCCTTTGTATCGCTGGTCATTACACCCATCAACGAGGAGTAAGGAACATTAATAGCGGTATAAACGACCATCATCATGGTATAGGTGATGTAGGCGTAAATCAACTTGCCCGAAGGTCCAAAGTCGGGTGATGAGAACGTGATAACGCCTATTACAGCAAATGGAATGGCCATCCACAAAAGGTAGGGTCGGAACTTTCCTTTACTCGTGGATGTCCTGTCGGCAATGATGCCCATAATAGGATCGTTTAAACCGTCCCAAAGGCGTGTTAGCAAGAACATGGTACCTACGGAAGCGGGAGAGAGCTCCACCACATCAGTATAATATATCATCAAAAACATGGAGAATAGCTTCCAAAACATGGAAGATGCAAAATCTCCGAATCCATAAGCAATTTTTTCTCTGCTTGCTAATTTTTGTGCCATTGTTTATGATTTTTAGAGCTGGGTAGTTAGCTGGATATTAATTTTAATCAAAAATATTTAACTAATAACCATGATATTTTACAACAAAATTATGTTTAAAGTTGGGCTAAAGCCCTATGCTATTCGATACTTCCTAGTTAAGAGAGTTATAAATTAAATTTTTTATAACTAGGCACGGCATTTATGCTGTGCAACATTGCGTCACATGAATCGGTTTTAACCGAAACATAAATTATAAATATACCAAATGTGCTGTTAGTCGAATCGTTTATTAGGCTCAGTGTGGGTTTTGTCTTTTTCAGTAAGTCTCTTGATACAACTGTATGTGTTTATCTACTGACCTCTTCTAAACCTTTTATCCTCTGAATCAATTCCATCAAAGCACGGGTATTGTGATAAGGGCATTTCCAAAAACCCACTTTGTCATCGGTAGGCAGAGTTTTTCCATATATATCCACGCGCCAAAACCATTCGCCATTATTGTTGTCTATCAAGTGGGCTTGGATGAATTGCCATAATTTAAAAATGGCTGTCAAATAAGCTTCCTTCGGTTCAATCTGGTAGGCATCCATTAAACCCACCATGGCTTCGGCCTGTGGCCACCAGTGCTTATCTTTATCGTACTTATTATCGTGATATTCGTTAAATAATGAACCATCGCTATCCAGCCCTTCGCGCAAGGTGATGTTTACCAAGTTTAAAGTTATTTTTTGGATGTTCGCAATATACACTTTATCATCAATTACCTCGGCAGCTTCGTGCAATAGCCAAGCCCCTTCTATATCGTGTCCAAAGGATATGACCGATGATTTTACCTGCCAGTCCAGATCGAAAAACAGATTGAAATGCCCGGTTTTTTTATCTATGATGCGATGCTGAAAAATATCTAATAAGGCCTTTATGCTTTTTTTAAGCTTATTGTTAGGCCACACCCGGTATAAATTTGAATAAGCTTCCAGAACATGTAAGTGCGTATTCATTGATTTGGGTGCGTTCAGGTCTTTCTCGCTCAAGCGCATGTCTTCAATTGGGCTCCAGTTTTCTGTAAGCGCTTCAATATAACCTATGTTATCATCATCCCAAAACTTGTCTTCTAAAATCTGAAACCATGCTTTGGCACTTTTCAAGCTTTCGGTATTATGGGTAGCCCTAAAATATTCGGCAAAGGCATATATGGCAAAACTTAGCGCATAAGCCTGTTTTCGCTTGTTGATTGGATTTCCCAAATAATCTACTTCCCAATATACACCATTGTTCTCTGCATCTACAAAATAGTTGTTGATGTAATGAAAACTCAAATCTGCCATTTTTTTATAGCCTTCATTCTTTGTTGTGCGGTAAGCGGCCGAAAAAGTCCATAGTATCCGGGCATTTAAAATAGCACCCTTTGGTGCTTTGTCGCACTTTTTTCCCAGATAATTTATCTGACCTAAAAACCCGCCATGTTCCGTATCGATGGCCTCAGTACTCCAAAAATGCAATATGCGCTGCAATTCATCTTGCAGTTCTATAGTTAAGGAGGATAATCCATCGAATTTGACAGAATCCTTTTCTACTTTCTTCTCTAGTTTCGTTTCCATCATTTTTTGATTGGATAAGGATCCGTTTTAAACCTTCTTGTTCGAATCAATTAATTTATTAATCGTGTCAACCGATAAGTGCGAGTGTAGGCGATCCTGTGGTGAGTTGATGCAATAATCCAATAACTGATCGATGGTTGAGGTGGCCACGTGCATGCGGGTATCCGACGATGCATAATAGATAAACACTTTGTCATTGTCATCTTTAATCCAACCATTTGAAAATACTACATTTGAAACATCGCCCACGCGTTCGTCTTTCAACGGGGCTATAAAATGTCCGTGCGGCTTGTAGGTGATTTTCCAGGGGCGGTTGATATCGGTCATGAAAACGTACAAAGTATATCTTAATCCTGCAGCGGTATTTCTAACGCCGTGTGCCAGGTGTAACCAGCCTTTTTGGGTAAGGAGGGGTGCCGGCCCTAAACCGTTTTTAACTTCGTAAATGGTATGATAGGTTTTGGCATCTACAATCTGCTCTTCCTTAACCTCTGCGTTTTCAATGGTATCAGATAAGCCAAAGCCTACGCCTCCGCCTTTGCCGGTATCGATAAAACCATCCTGTGGGCGTGTGAAAAAGGCATACTTGCCCTGGATTAGATGGGGGAATAAAACCACGTTTCGCTGCTGTCCGGTGGTGGAAATTAAATCGGGTAAACGTTCCCAATCCTTTAGGTTTTTGGTGCGCACAATTCCTGCATTGGCAACAGCCGTAGAGGTATCACCATCGGGGGCTGAGGGGTCCTTTCGCTCAGTACAAAACACGCCATAGATATAACCGTCGTCGTGTTGTGTCAAACGCATGTCGTACACGTTGGTGTCAAATTTTTCAAGTTGTGGGATGGAAATAGGACGTTCCCAAAATTTAAAATTGTCGATTCCATTGGGACTTTCGGCAATGGCAAAAAATGACTTTCGGTCGTTTCCTTCTACCCTTACAGCCAGCAGATATTTATCGTCAATTTTTATGGCACCTGCGTTAAAAGTGGCATTAAACCCAATCCTCTCCATAAAAAATGGGTTTGTATCTGGGTTGAAATCAAAACGCCAGTTTAATGGGATATGGTCGCGCGTTAAAATAGGATTCTTGTATCTATTATAGACCCCGTTCACACTAAAAAGAGGATTGTTCTTTTTTGTTATCAACTGCTCGTGTTGTAAGATAATCTCTTTGCTTCGCAGGCTAAAATTGTTATTCATTTGAGTTAAGATTATTTGTTTTGTACTTCGATAAATTCGTTTAGTAAAAGTATTCCGGGTCTGTCTATAAGAGCTTTTGCGTCGTTGGCTGCACCATGGCCTGGATATGGGAAAAAGAAATGAACTTTTTCATCATTGCGCCAAATCATCACGTAACTTAATTCCTTTGCGATGAGGGAATCTTGCAAAACCACACCTAACTTATGGGTGAACCAAAGGCTGTCCGTCACGTTTTCCAATCCTGTTTCGGTGAGGGCAGTAAATTTATTTTTCGATTGAGCCGCTTCGATCACAACATGTAATTTCTGGATAGCGTCCTGTACGCCGTTTTCTTTTTTTAAATCGCCGTAATTATCCATTCCCATGATATCCACATATCCATCGCCGGGATACCATGTGTAATACTCTTGTATCGTATTGAATTTATTATCTGGTGAATAGGCACTCAACATATTTTCAACACCCTTTTCATTGCGCAAATATTCAATTGTAAACTTAAACAGCGCCTTAAAATCTTCGGACGTGCATTGCTTGCTTCCCCACCAAAACCAGTCGCCGTCCATTTCGTGCCATGGCCTAAAAATAAAAGGTATTTGCTGTCCGTCGCCTGTTTTAAGGCTTTTGAAAAAATCGGCAACTTTATCTAAGTGCTTTTTAAATGCCTCATGATGCGATCCGCCGGGAATGATGTGCCTAACCACGTCGGCATCTTTGGTCCAGGAACTTGCG
>JAGXIP010000260.1 GCA_024635585.1 Saccharicrinis sp.
AACCACACGGTTTCCGTTGGCTTCGGCAATGCGCGAGAGAGAATATCCCAACAGGTTGTTGCGTATATGACCTAAGTGCAGCGGTTTGTTGGTGTTGGGCGAGGAATACTCAATCATCATCAACGGAGCGTTGGCTTCGGCACTCAGGTATCCGTACTTATCTTGCTTAGTAATGTCATTGATTAAGGATAACCAGTAATCGGCAGCCAGTTCAATATTTAAAAAGCCTTTAACCACGTTAAAGTTAACCACCTTAGGGTCGTTGCGTTTGATGTGCTCACCAATATCAGTGCCGGTTTCCTCCGCCGATTTTCTCGAAATTTTTAGTAAGGGGAAAACCACGATGGTAAAATCTCCGGTCAAATCTTTCCGTGTAGTCTGAACCAGTGCTTGGCTTTCGTTTATATCTTGTCCGTATAAATCTTTTACGGCGGCAATTAACTTACTTTGAAGCTGCATTTCAATATTCATAGCTGCTGTACTGCGTTAAAAATGTAATGAAAGTGCAAAGATAAAAAAGTTATGCGTTTGCCATTGAGATTGGGGCTGTGATATTGCTTTTTAACTAGAGCGAGTGTAAAATAATTGAAGTTCAATATGCAGATTGGTTATAAGTAATATGTAGAATTACAAGTTTTTTAACTTGTCTGGATTTTGCCGACAATCAAATACAGTAGCTATTTTAATTAAATGATTTTCTTGCCAATAAATTACTTTGTAATTTCCAACAACTAAATATCTATATTTATTTTCTCTGTCTAATAAGGATTGTTCTCTTTGTCCAATGTTGGGACGGGATTTAAGCAAAGTAGTTTTTTTGACGATAATTTTGGTTGTTTTACGGGCAAATAGAACTCCGGAAATGGTTTTGTTGAAGTCGAAAATTTTTTCCAATTCCTTAATTGCTGTATCAGACCAAAAAATTTTTATCTCCATGAATCAATCTCTTTATCGAGTTGTTCTGCGGAAGTAAGCCGATTATTTTGCGAGTCTTTTTCCGCCCTATCAATCATCTCATTAAGATCATCAATGGACATAGTTTTTGGATTTTCAATATATTTATTTCTTTTTTCTTGTTTCAACAATGTTTCCAATTTTTCAATAGTTTTTTCATTGTCAATTCGAAGAAAATCTTGAATAAAATGTATCTTTCTTAGTTCTATTTCCATAATTGTCAGCTTTATACAAATATATTAAATTTAGCTCATATCAGCATTAATGCGGTGTTAAAAATTGCAATATGACATGCGTGTGCAAGTATCTTTTCTTTAATAAATCTCTTTATCGCTCTCCTTTTTCTATTAATTCAAACTGTATATCAATAAGGTATTCGCTGCTGATGTTTTGTCCGTGATAGGTAGCGGGAATCCATTTCCAATTAGGAGGCATGGTTTTGGCCACCCTCACCACTTCGTTGTCGAGCAGGGGATGAAGTTTATTTTTGATATAGAAACTGGTAATTTTTCCTGTTTTGTTAATGTTAATCGCCAACCCAACCTTTCCGGTTATTTCTTTATTTTTTGCATCTTCGGGGTAAATAATATTACGCACCATAAACAAATAAGGGATGATGGGACTTCCGTAGAATAAAATGGGTGTTTCAAGATAGTCTTCTGGGTTATGCTTGGTGGTAATTTTAACTACTTTTCGTTCTGTGTGGTCGTATTCAAATTCAAATATGCCATCGAATGAAAAGTAGGCCCATTTACCAAATCGTTTATTATTCCGAAAAAAGCCACGTTCAATAACGTATCCTTTGTATTTTTTAAGATACAATCCGCTTTTAATGGATGTATCGTTAGTCAGGGCATAGTAATCCTCATAAAAGATATCAGTCATCTTTTGAATGTGCGTAGTGGTTTGTGCATGGACACTTATTGCCAGTACGCTCAATGTGATAAGAAACAGTAGTTTTTTCAAGTTGTTTTGTATTACTGTCATAATTCGATACTTATGCCTACGGTTAATGCCGTGTTCAGGTTTTTGGCTTTGGAGCTGAGTCCATAATAATTACCCGATATGATGACGTGGTTATATCCGGTTGTTGACGCTATATCTACTTCTTTATACTCGTTATTGTTTTTCCGGTCTATTTTACGCAGTGCTATGTTTATCAGTAGATCTGTGGTAAAATATATCCTATTGCTCAAAGGAAGCTTTAGTCCACATCCGGCAGATATGCCATAATCGAACAGATGGGTGTTATCTTTGCTTTTGTCTGTTATGGAGAATGGTGTTACGTTAGAACCACCACTTGCAATTGCAACCCCGTTAGGTCCGGTAAGTTGAAATTGGGTAGGCGCTGTACGTGAAGCACCTATCGAAATATTAGAGCCAGTTAAATAAGCCAGATAGACACCTGCCTGGGCATAAAATATTTGTTTTGGTACAAAATATTTGCGCACGAGTATAGGTGCGGAAAGGTATTTATTATTTACCTTGGTTTTAAGATAACCCTTTTCGTAGGCTGGATCTTCAATGTCCATAAAAAGAGGGTTAACTCTATATTTTAAATCTATTCCTTTTGTTTCGTAATTGAGCCCAATCAAAAGTGAAACATCGTTTTTTACATATTTCTCCAATGAAACACCGGCCGAAACACCAATTCTGTGGTCTTGGATAAATTGGGTTTGATAGTCAACCAAGGGGATTCCTGCCGAAATTAAATAGCCTTCGTACCAAAAATCAGAAAGATATTTATGCGGTGCTTCGGCTGATATAAAATTGGCAAAACTTGGACCCGCATGAAAATTAATGAGCATGGTGCCTGTTTTGTCAACCGATTCCTGAGCCCTGCTCAGAGCGGCAATGCCTATTGCTACAACCAGCAGAAAGGTTGCTTTTGCACAATTGGTTCTCATAAGTTCATAATTATCCGATTAAAAAGCCATTTTAATATAACATGCCAGCCATATATTAGGCTGTTAGAGAGATGGTTTTTAAAAAATGAAAAAAGAAATTTATAGGGCAAAAAAATGCCCTATAAATTTCTTTTTAGATAATCGCTCATCATTTGATAAAGGTGCATTCGGGTGTTTCCCCCTTTAATATTATGGTTGCGGTTGGGATAAACAAACATATCAAACTGCTTGCCCGTTTTAACCAGCTGATCCACATATTCCATAGAATTTTGGTAATGCACATTATCGTCGGCAGTGCCATGTATCAGGAACAGGCGTCCCGTTAAGTTATCTGCCATGTTAATTGGGGAGTTCTCATCGTATCCCTTGGGATTCCCCTGGGGGCGGCGCATATATCGCTCGGTATAAACAGAGTCGTAATAACGCCAGTTGGTTACCGGAGCAACCGCAATACCCACTTTAAAGGTGCCATTTCCCTTACTAAGGCAACTGGCACTCATAAAGCCCCCATAACTCCAACCCCATATGGCAATCCTTTCGGAGTCGCAATAAGGTAGAGAGCCCAGATATTTGGCTGCCTCAATTTGGTCGTCCGACTCCAGTTTGCCCAGTTGCATATAAGTACTTTTTCTAAATTCCTGCCCCCTGGCACCTGTCCCGCGCGGATCAACACATGCTACCAAATAACCTTGGGCAGCCAAATACTGCTCCCAGCCAATTTCCCAGCTATCGGTTACTTCCTGCGAGTTAGGGCCGCTGTACTGCGTCATCAATACAGGATATTTTTTATTGGGGTTAAAATCCAATGGTTTAACCATCCACCCGTTCAATACAATGCCTTCGGAGTTTTTAAACGTGAAAAATTCTTTGGGCGATATTTGGTATTCCTTTAATTTATTTTGAAGATCAGCATTATCTTCCAATGTTCGGATGAGTTTACCATCCTGATTGTGCAAAGTTATTTGCTTAGGTGTGGTGAGACTTTGGTACGTATTAATAAAATAGTTAAAATTACTGCTGAATGCGGCATCATTGGTACCTTTATTTTCCGAAAGCTTGTATTTCTTTTTTCCGTTTAAGTCAACAGCATAAATTTCTCTTTCCAAAGGCGAGTTTTGTGCGGCTTGGTAATAAAGCATTTTCTTTTGGGTATCGTAACCATAAAAATCCATCACATCCCATTTGCCTTTTGTTATTTGGCGTACTTGCATGCCAGCCATCGTGTATAGGTATATGTGGTTATAGCCGTCCATTTCGCCCACATAAATAAAATGCTTGCCGTCGTCTAAAAAAGTCAGGTTATCTAATACCGTTTCTTCTACAAAGTATTTGTTTCTGTCGGTAAAAATAGTTTTTGTAAGGGTGCTAGCTGTGTTTGCAATAAGCAGGTCGAATTGATTTTGCAATCGATTCATTTTTAAAATGCCAAGCATGCCATCTTGCTGGGTCCATCGGATACGAGGGATATAATAATCTTCGGTATCTTTTATGGTCATGGTTTTGGTGGTGCGGTTTTTAATATTGAAAACGCGTACGCTCACTTCCGAGTTTGTTTCGCCTGCTTTGGGATATTTGAAGGTGTATTCGCCGGGGTAAAGTGCATACTCCTCGTTCGCAGGCTGACTGCCTTTATACAGGGGAAACGAAAATTCCTTCACCTTAGATTCATCAAAGCGTACATAAGCCAATTCAGTGCTGTTAGGCGACCATTCCAGGGCTTTGTTATAACTAAATTCCTCTTCGTAAACCCAATCGGGGATACCGTTAATGATCTTATTTATTTCACCATCGTTGGTGATGGGTGCTACGGTGCCAAATCTTAAGTTGCTGATATATATATCGTTTTCTTTTACAAAGGCTACCATATAGCCATCGGGCGAAAAAGTAGCTACCTGCTGATTGCCTCCTTCGGATAACGGGTTAAGTTCTTTGCTTTTAAGGTCATATACATAAAAATCGGCGGTAAAAGAGCGCCTATAAATATCCTTTTTGTTGTTGTAAACCAATATTTTACTCTCGTCGTTGTTTAGTTCGTAGCCTTGAATGCTTTGGATGGGAGCATCTTCAATTTTCTCTAAATCCAACAATACACTTACTTGTTTGCCAGTAGCATAGGCGTACTTTACAATTTGAGTAGCATTGTTTTCCAAGGTAGTGTAGTGGATGCCATCGTTCATTGATTCCAATCCGTTGACGGATTTAGAGAGGAAGGTGTTGTTTTTATTTAGGTCTTCGAGCGTAACCGTCTTTTTTTGAGACAGGAGGCTAAGTGGCAGCAAAAGTCCAATAAGTAGGAATGTCTTGTTCATTGTATATGTGTTTGTATATGTGTGGTTTAATGTATGATATTAATAAGAAGCAAAACTATAAAAAACAAGGGCCTTTTCAAATATAACAACTTTAGATTTGTGAAGCCATTCCATTTGCTTATGCAAAAAAAATGCCGATACGAAAATATCGTATCGGCCTTAGCTATTTTTTGAGACTTTTAGTATCTATAATCTATAAGTCTCAGAGTCTCTGATTACATCATGCCGCCCATTCCGCCGCCCATTCCACCCATTGGTGGACCAGCAGGTTCGTCTTCTTTGACATCTACAATAACACACTCTGTGGTCAGGAACATGCCTGCAATAGAAGCAGCGTTCTCAAGTGCAATACGGGTAACTTTGGCAGGGTCGATAACTCCTGTGGAAAAGAAGTTTTGGTACTCGTGGATACGTGCATTGTAACCAAAGTCGCCTTTTCCTTCTTTAACTTTTTGTACAATAACAGCACCTTCTTTACCTGCGTTGGCAACAATTTGGCGCAAAGGCTCTTCGATAGCTCTTTTTACTATCTCAATACCAGTTGTTTCGTCATCTGTATCTCCTTTTAAACCTTCCAGAGCTGCAATGGCACGGATGTATGCCACACCACCTCCAGGAACAATTCCTTCTTCAACGGCTGCGCGGGTAGCGCTCAAAGCATCATCTACACGGTCTTTCTTCTCTTTCATCTCCATTTCGGAAGCAGCACCTACATATAAAACAGCTACACCGCCTGCTAATTTAGCTAAACGTTCTTGTAGTTTTTCTCTGTCGTAGTCAGAAGTTGTATTGGCGATTTGCGATTTGATTTGCTCGGTTCTTTCACCGATTACGTCCTTGGCACCAGCACCGTTTACAATGGTTGTATTTTCTTTGTCAATAGAAACTTTTTCGGCCTCACCTAACATTTCGAGTGTTGCCTGCTCAAGCGACAAGCCAACTTCTTCAGTAATTAAAGTACCGTTAGTTAAGATGGCAATATCTTGCAACATTTCTTTTCTTCTGTCGCCAAAACCGGGTGCTTTAACGGCAGCTACTTTTAACGATCCACGCAAGCGGTTCACCACAAGAGTAGCCAACGCTTCGCCATCCACATCCTCAGCAATAATCAACAAAGGACGACCTGTTTGAGCAGTAGCCTCCAATACAGGAAGCAAATCCTTCATGGTAGAGATCTTTTTATCGTGGATCAGGATATAAGGATTCTCCAATTCGGCAGCCATTTTTTCGGTGTTGGTAACAAAGTAAGGCGAGATATAACCTCTGTCGAACTGCATACCTTCCACCACTTCAACAGTTGTTTCGATACCTTTGGCCTCTTCAACTGTGATTACACCTTCCTGGCCAACTTTCCCCATTGCTTCGGCAATTAAACGACCAATTTCTGCATCGTTGTTTGCAGATACCTTGGCCACTTGTTCAATCTTTTCCAGATTATCACCAATTTTTTGCGATTGTGCAATGATACTTTCTTTAACGGCCTTAACTGCTTTGTCGATACCAGATTTAAGCTCCATTGGGTTGGCACCGGCAGTTACGTTTTTCAATCCAACGTTTACGATAGACTGAGCCAAAACGGTTGCTGTTGTTGTTCCGTCGCCAGCATTGTCGGCAGTTTTTGAAGCTACTTCCTTCACCATTTGCGCGCCCATATTGGCATAAGGATCCTTAAGCTCAATTTCTTTTGCTACGGTAACACCATCTTTTGTTATGGCTGGAGGGCCAAATTTTTTGTCAATGATAACGTTTCTACCTTTTGGTCCAAGTGTTATTTTTACTGCGTTTGCAAGCTCATCAATACCTTGTTTTAAAAGGTCTCGAGCTTCAATATTGAATTTTATTTCTTTAGCCATTTTCTTTTAATCTTTATCTTGTTACTTAATTGCCTTGTTATCTGTTTACTTGATAAATAATACGTCTGTTTGAGAAATCAACAGATAATCTTTACCTTCGATGTTTAATTCCGTTCCGGCATATTTTCCGTAAAGAACCACATCGCCAACGCTAACTTCCATTTTTTCATCTTTTTTTTCGGCACCTACTAAAATTACTTCGCCCAGAAGTGGTTTTTCTTTAGCTGAATCAGGAATAATAATTCCACTTGCTGTTTTAGTTTCTGCTGCCTGAGGTTTTACCAGAACTTTACCGGCAAGCACCTTTCCTTTTACTTGTGACATATTGTAAATGATTTAAAAGTTAAACAATTTGTTATTGTGATTGGCCTTTTCCCATAAACTGTGCCATTGGTAAAAAGAGCCTTTTTTTCAGTCCTGTACTGACATTATAGCATAGTGTTGACGCCAGAGAACTTCAAGATTGTATATCATGACACAATTGACAAGAATTGACCTCCATTCATAGCATACTGCGGATGCATACAGATGGGATAAAAATGTATGTACGAGCTATTTGAAATAGAGGTGTTTTAAATAGCTCAAGCATAAAAAAAAGTGCCGGCATAGCTATACCGGCACTTTAATATTTTTAAAAGGAATACTTGTTAGTTCTCAGAACCGTTGCTTTCCTCAGTAGAAGAGGCATCACTACCACCAGCGGAAGGAAAGCTAGGTAATTCGGTTTGCGGTTGAGATATTTGATTTAGCTTGTCATCCAAATCCGAATCTCCGGCAACACCCGGTTTTTCGAGAACCATAACTGAAACTAAAGACAGTACCAATAGCCCACCGGCTAAGTACCACGTTGCTTTTCCTAAAAAGTCGGTTGTTTTACGTACACCCATTATTTGGTTCGATGCAGAAAAGTTTGAGGCTAAACCGCCTCCTTTAGAATCCTGAACCAATACGATGAGTATTAATGCGATGCTTACAATGATTACAAATGCAGATACAACTGGATACATATCTTTTTATTATTTAAATATTAATTTTCTTTTAACTCCGTAATTCGACGTGCAAAGTAAACACTTTTTTCAGGATATTTCAAGTGTAATTTTTCAAAAATTGCAATCGCTTTATTTTTATGTCCTTGTTTGATATATATATTGGCCAAGGTTTCCGATAAAATCTCCTCTTGTGGGGCGGTGTTTCTTTGTTCCAAGTCCAGTTCTTTTACCTTTTTATCCGAAATTGCTATGGTTTCAGGTTTGGCACTCAAAAAGTTATCAATCAAATCCATCTCTTTTTTCCTAAGTGCTGTTCCTTCTCCCTTTTGCAGAGGTGAGGCGTAATGCATGATGTGCAACCAATCGGAAAAAGAGCGATTTTCGTCGGGGTTAACTTCTATTTCGCTTACTTTAGGCAAGGCATAGCTTTGCGAAGAGCTTATCTCATAATCCAACAAGTCGGCCGATGGAAATAAGATGTCCTCGTTGTCGTCTTCATTTTTTTGTGTTCGGGTTGAATTGGTTAAAAAACGATAGGGACTACCATTGTCGTCGGCTACGTCATCCGCAGCGTTTAGGTAATTTTCGGTAGTCGTTCGTGGCGCATCTGGCTTAATGGTCTTTGGTACCCTTTCAGTATTAACTTCTGCTTTTATTGACGGCTGTACCTCTGATTTCGGTTTGTCGGATTCGATAACACTTGCACCTGCCAAAAGTTTGTCCGGATTATTGATGAGCTGATACAGTTTTGAGCGATCGGCAATATAAGCCGCCCCTGTTTTTAATTCACTATTGTACTTAATACTGTCGAGCTTATGCAAGTTTTTAAGCCATAGCATTCTACCTATCTGAAAAAATGGATATTCTTCGATAATCTCCCTAAGCTCCGTTAAAGTGTGTGCATCGAGCAGCGTAGGATTTTTTATTATTTCTGTAAATTGCTTTTTGTTCATCCTATTACCAATCAGAAAAGGCTTTGTTAAAAATGTCCTCTGTTAGCTGTTCTATAATTAAATTTGTTAGCTCACCTTCAATATCGGTTATGTTTCTTTCGCTGGGGTAGTCCTCGTAGGCACTAAATTGCGATTCCCAATTGTCCTTTGGGTTTTTAAAATTTCGATATTCTACCTTCACTGTTACAGTCAGTCGTGTTTCGGCCGAAAGTGCATCAGCTTGAATTGCCATCGGACGAATGCTGTATCCTGTTATTGTACCTTTAAATTCTATGTCACCGTCTTTAGTTTCCAAAACCAATCGCGATTCGCGCGTTATCCTGTCTTTTAAAGCTTCCGTAAAGCTCTGGCTCATCGTGGGATTAATCAAAGGAGCCCTGTTTTCAAAATATTGTACCGTAAACGTTTTGATGTTTTCTGGTACCATGGAGCCTTTTAAAGTAAACCTTACAGAGCACGCTGAAAGTAAGCCAATAAGAGCGAGATATAAGAATATTTGTTTCATATGTTTATATTTTCTTTCAATTGCCATATGGAACTCGCCAGAAAATAATCATTCCCCTTTGTGAGAAATTTTTCTCATGGCTCGTTTCATATACTCTAAATTTGCAAAGCCTTTTTAATCTGTTCCGTTGTCAATTATCTGGATTGATAACCTCTTGTTTCGGCCATGCCAGTTTCATATACTTAGTTGGTAATGCTGTGTTCTTTTATTTTTCGATATAGTGTACGTTCAGAGATGCCAAGTTCTTGTGCTGCATACTTGCGTTTGCCATTATATTTGTCTAATGCCTTTTTAATTAACTCTATTTCCTGATCCTCCAGCGACAGGGATTCTTCTACAAATTCCTCTGTATCTTCAATGCTGTCGTGTAGGTTATCCTCCGGTCTGTTTTTAATAATAAATGGGGCATCGGATCGTGTGGCGGGAGTTGATGAAAAATCTTTGTCCTGATATAATTTTTGAATGATATGTGCATGTTCGCCTTTGGTGTTGATGTTGCCATCCTGTTGTATCATTTCGAGCACCAGTTTTTTTAGATCGCCCATGTCCTTTTTCATATCAAAAAGTACCTTGTACAATATCTCTCTTTCATTGGCAAAGGATTTCTCGCCTGATGAAGAAGATTCCATTATGGCTGGTAATTGTGACTCTCCACTAAAAGGAATATAAGTGCGCATCACATCGCCCGTAATAATTCGATTTTCTTCGATAACAGATATTTGTTCCGTAATATTTTTTAGCTGACGGATATTTCCAGGCCAGCGGTAGCGCTGCAAAAGTTCTTTGGCCTCAGGTTGAAGCTTAATAACCGGCATACGATACTTATCGGCAAAGTCGTGAGCAAATTTCCTGAATAACAGATAGATGTCTTCCGTCCTATCTCGTAATGGTGGTATGGTGATGGGCACACTGCTAAGGCGATAATATAGATCCTCGCGGAACTTGCCTTCGCGTGTGGCTTTTTCCATCATTACGTTGGTGGCGGCTACTACACGTACGTCGGATTTTATGCTTTTTGACGAACCTACCTTAATAAATTCACCTGCTTCAAGTACCCTTAATAATCTCACCTGAGTCGAAAGCGGAAGTTCTCCAATCTCATCTAAAAATATGGTACCGTTGTTGGCTTCTTCAAAATATCCTTTCCTATCGGATAGCGCGCCTGTAAAAGAACCCTTTTCGTGGCCGAAGAGCTCAGAGTCGATGGTGCCCTCGGGTATAGCACCACAGTTAACAGCTATATAAGGGCCATGCTTACGCGAGCTGAACTGATGTATAATCTTCGGAAAAACTTCCTTCCCCGTTCCACTCTCACCGGTAATAAGCACCGTTAAATCGGTAGGTGCTACCTGCACTGCTACATCAATAGCCCGGTTGAGTCCATAGGAATTGCCGATAACTCCGTATCGTTGTTTTATAGGTTGTATCTCCATATAATTATTGTTTTGAAGGTTAAAATCAGAACTCAAAATATGGGATCTGCAAGTAACCTATCGAGACTTAAAAAAATAACACATGAAACGAGCCATGTGAGTATCCTCAAAAATAGAAGGATAACTAAAACGGCTAGTTCCCTGCCTCCCGAAACGAGTTCGCAAAAGGTTGCGACAGGCAGGTATCTGACCTACAAATGATGGACAGATGAATTTTTTTCAGTAAACCTGACAAAGTTACAATTCTCTGAACAATTAATAGGACAAATAAAATATCAAATTTCTTTAAAAAATAGGAGGTATGCCAAAATCTGTTGTTATATTAGGTTTCTTTGTGTTGGGTTGGTGATAATTTAACATCAAAAAACAAACTATACCTTATTATTTTATTATGGAAACACCAAATTTTGTAAAAAGCGACTCTTATTTAAAGCCTTTTGAGCCGGCTATTAAAAACAGGATTCAGCATTATCATACTAAGCTTGCCGAAATCAATACCATCTTTGGCGATTTATACCAAATGGCGGGAGGATTTGATTACTACTGCCTCCATGACGTGGGGGATGCATATCGTTTACGAGAGTGGGCACCTAACGCTACTCAATTGTTTTTAATTGGTGATTTTAGTAAGTGGCTTTGCGATAATAAATATAAATTCGAGAAAAAGGAGAATGGTAATTGGGAGCTTTTTATTTCCAAATCAGATTTAAAGCATGGCGATTTGTTTAAACTGCACATGTTTTGGGAAGGTGGTGATGGACTACGCTTGCCATCGCATATTAACCGAGTGGTGCAAGATGACAAAACAAAAATATTTAGCGCCCAGGTATGGCAACCTCAAAAGCAATACAAATGGAGCGACAAGGATTTTGTGCCCCAGACAAACCCGCTTCTTATATACGAGGGGCATGTAGGTATGTCGTCGGAAGAGGAAAAAGTTAACTCTTATACCGATTTTAAAACTCAGGTATTACCACGGATTATTAAAGCTGGATACACCACTATACAGCTTATGGCCATTCAGGAACATCCGTATTATGGTAGCTTTGGTTATCATGTTTCTAATTACTTTGCAGTTTCGTCGCGTTTTGGAACGCCTGATGAGCTTAAAGATTTGATTAACGAAGCGCATAAAAACGGTATTGCGGTTATCATGGATATTGTTCATTCTCATGCCGTGAAAAACAGGGAGGAAGGACTGGCGTTTTTTGATGGTACGGTATATCAATATTTTCACGATGGCCTAAAAGGTGAGCATCCCGCGTGGGACAGCAAATGCTTTAATTATGGAAAAAATGAGGTGCTTCAGTTTTTGCTCTCCAACTGCCGCTATTGGATTGAGGAGTATCACTTCGATGGTTTCCGTTTTGATGGTATCACAAGTATGCTCTATACGCATCATGGTTTAGAGTATGCTTTTGCCTCGTATGCCGATTATTTTAACGGGACCTTGGATTTTGATGCCACTACGTATCTAACGCTTGCCAATCAGCTTATCCATCATATAAAACCCAATGCCATTAGTGTGGCCGAGGATATGAGTGGCTTGCCCGGCTTGGCGTGCGATATCGAAAATGGAGGTATTGGTTTCGATTATCGCCTATCCATGGGAGTACCGGATTTTTGGATTAAATTGATTAAGGATCTGACCGATGAAAACTGGAACGTGGGGCAGATCTTCCATGAATTATCGCAGCATCGCTACGAGGAAAAAACCATATCCTATGCTGAGTCGCATGATCAGGCTTTGGTGGGGGACAAAACAATTTTTTTCCGTTTGGTAGACAAGGAGATGTACGATAAAATGGACGTTTCGTCGCAGAGTTTGGTTGTAGACCGTGGAATTGCTTTGCACAAGATGATTCGTTTGGCCACCCTATCAACTGCCTACGGGGGTTACCTTAATTTTATGGGTAATGAGTTTGGACATCCCGAGTGGATAGATTTTCCGAGGGAGGGCAATGGCTGGTCACACAAATATGCACGGCGTCAATGGAGTTTAATGGGGAATAAAGCACTCAAATTCAAATATCTGGCAGCATTTGATAAAGAAATGATCGAAAAAGCGAAATCGGGTTACTTACTCGATAATGAACCTTGTTATGGCGTAAATATAAACGAAGCAGACCAATTGATGTGTTTTAAACGAGGGAGATTCTATTTTATATTTAATTGGTCGCCTACCAACTCCTATACCGATTATGGAATTTATACCGATGGGGGTAAATATAAAATAGTGCTTAGCACAGATAATGCGAAGTTTGGCGGGTATGGTAATGTGGATGAGTCCCTTACCTATTTTGCCGAACGTATGCCATTTAATAACGGTCAGTATCAGCTCAAACTATACATACCTGCACGTACGGCCTTCGTGATGGAACGTCAGCCAACAAAAAGGGTGCATTAGTTTTAATAGCGGACATCACGCCGTTGGCGCTCCGATTGGAACGGTACATTAACCTATCCCTTGCAGGATAGGCTAATGACCACCCCCCTATCGGGGCTATAAAAAAATGACCATGCGGATATGTCTGTAAAATCAGTGTTTATGTAGCGACTTGCTTGTAGCACCAAAGGTGTGTAGTCATTAGCATAGGGTGTAATCGGCATAGCTGATGAGCCCTATGATTTTACAATAATGTAAATAAGCACCAACGGTGTGATCGGTGAAGCCGCTAAACCCTATGATAACTTGAGAAGCTTATAACGATTATTTAGTATGGTTTATCTATAAAATAGCTTCTTTAACAAACTCGAAGGAAAACTTTGACATTCGGGACATTTCTTGACCAACCTCCAACATATCTTCATCGTCTTCCTCATAATGCCAGCGAACATTAATTGGATGACCCAGCGTGCGAAGATGACCTAATTTTTTACAAAAATCCAGAATAAACTTTGCCGACGTTGAATTGAAATATTCAAGGGTAAAATCAAATATAATGGGTGCATAAATTTGTGCGTCATTCTGTTTGAAATACGCCTCCAACTCTTTAACCCAATCTATAACAGGCTTATAAAAAACACTTGCATTTTCAGGCCTTGATTCACCTGAAATTTCAAACATTGATGTATCAGGTTCAAACAGAATTTTAGGTGAATTAGGAGTAGAATCAATTATTAATTTTCTCATAAAATAAATTCTTTAATTTTAATAGGGAACGGCTACTTGTAATTCAAATATCGATAACTCTTTGTTTAAAGGGGCAAAACTATAGCTGAAATCATTATTCGCCTTTAGAGCTATGGTTAATATTCCTAAACCAGCGCCCTTGTTTATTAAAACATCTTCTTTGGCTATCTGATGTTCGTACATCTTAAGCAAGGTTGCTCTGTCTTGATTTTTTGCATCATTCAATTTTTGCTTAAGGATATCTATTTCTTCATTTAAAATAAGGTTGCCGGTCGTTATTAAATATTTGTTATCCTTTTTTTTAAGTACAATGTAGGGGTGTATTTTTTCGTTGGGATCCATCGTGTGATGCTTAAGGATATTCTCAATGCATTCGACCATAATATTGTACACACGTTTTTTTACAACCTTATCAATGGAATGCTTATCCAGGTGATTTTTAACCTTTTGTAAGAGAATTTCTGTGGTTTTAAACTCAATAAATCCCTGATAGCTAAGTATAGTACGAGTTTCTGACATTAAAAAAATGATAGATAGTATTCGGTTTGCAAAAGTGATTTTATGATATAATCTTTAAAGCCTTTTATTACTATTTTTTACAAGATAGGAAATAATTTAGTAGCTTTAACTACAACTTTTATCCCATGAACGAAAATATATTAAAGGCATTAATGCAGTTGTTTGCCTTGGTAATAGATATTGATATCTCGGTAAAGCAACCAGACCGGGAACGAAAATTTGTGGAAGTGTTCCTGAGTAGGCTATTAAATAAAGATTTGATAGAAAAATTTTTAACTCAGTTCGATGATTACCTAACATTATATTCTTCTAAGAATGTTGGCATCCCGGCCAGAAAAAAAAGAAAACGGGAGATGGTCGATGCTATGAAGGTGATGGCTATCTGCGAACAGATTAACAAGGAATTAGAGCAAAAGCAAAAAACCTTTGTCCTTTTGAAATTATTGGAATTTATCTCGTTGGATGAAACGTTTACCGAAAAAGAATTGGACTTTGTTTTATCGGTGGCAACAGCTTTTAATATTGAGGAAACGGAATACCTAAATTGTAAGAATTTTATTTTTAATGCCAATGAGGCGATTCCTGAAAAGCAGAACATTCTAATTTTTGATACAGGTAATGGCGAACCCAAAGATGGAATTAAGCACATTAACATTGGGAATATTTCGGGGCAACTCATCTTTATACACATTAAAAGCACGCACACATTTGCTTTCAGATATACCGGGGATCAAGATGTGTTTTTGAATGGGCAAAATATTACACCCAAACAAGTATATGTTTTTGAAACAGGTTCATCCTTAAGGAGTTCAACCACAAAGACATTGTATTATACCGATGTTGTTAAAGAATTTATGAACCTGCCGGAGGAAAAGAGCACTTCGTTAATGGCTCAGGATATTGTTTTCAGGTTTAAAAATAGTGAGAATGGAGTGCGCTTACAAGAGTTGAATATTGATTCTGGGCAACTGGTAGGTATAATGGGTGCAAGTGGAGCAGGAAAATCTACTTTGCTAAATATTTTAAACGGAAATTTAAAACCTCAACAAGGCCGGGTGTTTATCAATGGCTACAATTTGTACGACGATAAGGATAAGGCAAAGAATAGTTATATAGGATATGTGCCTCAGGATGACATACTATTTGAAGAATTAACGGTTTATCAGAACCTTTACTTTAATGCACAGCTTTGCCTTGATAGCTATACCGAAGAAGACAGAAAAGAGGCTGTAAATAGCATGCTACAAAGCCTTGATTTATATAGTATTAAAGATTTGGTGGTAGGTAATTTGTTAAATAAATTGATTAGTGGGGGGCAACGTAAGCGATTGAATATAGCACTTGAATTGATTAGAGAGCCCTCCGTACTTTTTGTTGACGAACCTACTTCGGGTTTATCTTCTGTTGATTCTGAGGTGGTTATGAACCTGTTGAAGGAGCAGACCCTAAAGGGGAAAATAGTACTGGTAAATATTCATCAGCCATCATCCGATATATTTAAAATGTTCGATAAAATGCTCTTTCTGGATAAGGGTGGGTATTTAATATATTATGGCAACCCTATCGATGCCGTCAGCTATTTTAAATCTAAGAGCAATTATATCAATGCTAAAGTAGAGCAATGTGGCGAATGCGGTAATGTTAATCCGGAACAACTATTACAGATTATCGAATCGAGAATAGTAAATGAATATGGCAAATTAACCAGAACCCGGAAAATAACACCTAAAGAATGGTTTGATGTTTTTCATCAAACACATGAAAAGTCTGCCATTCACATTTCCTCCCATAAACATAAAGCTATCGGTGTTTTATGCAGCTTCCCAACAAAATTAAAACAATTTAAAATATTTCTTCGTCGCGATTTGCTAACCAAACTAACCAATAAACAATATCTATTAATTAGTCTGTTAGAAGCCCCTTTATTGGCAGTGTTGTTGGGTTTTTTTACCAAATATATTAGCGGTAAGATTGGTGATCCTGACGCCTACGTATTTATGAAAAACAACAATCTTCCGGCTTATATTTTTATGGCGGTAGTGGTTGCCTTGTTTCTTGGGCTTTCTATTTCTGCCGAAGAAATAATCAAGGACAGAAAGCACTTAAAACGTGAATCTTTTTTGGGATTGAGCAGGATGAGCTATTTGAACTCAAAAATTTGCCTTTTGTTCCTTATCTCTGCCATTCAAATGCTCACATTTGTATGGATAGGTAATTATATTCTCGAAATAAAGGGAATGACTTTTCATTATTGGCTTATCCTATTCACTACTTCTTGTTTTGCTAACTTATTGGGATTGAATCTTTCCTCAGCATTAAATTCTGTTATTACCATATACATTTTGATACCTTTTATTTTAGTCCCAGAGTTGCTGTTCAGTGGCGTTATTGTGCGCTATGAAAATTTGCACAAGAGCATAACATCTCAAGTTTATGTACCTGTTATTGGCGATTTGATGACTTCACGCTGGGCCTACGAGGCACTTGTTGTTCATCAGCATAATGCCAATGCGTTCCAAAAACATTTTAATGATATCGAGAGAGACAAAAGTACATCAAGTTACAATAAAGATTATTTGATGCCTCAACTGCAAGAATGCGTACGTTTTTGTAAGCAGAATTTAGAAAATGCAGATAAAGTAGAAGAATTTAATCTATATCTGAGTTTGTTGAAAAATGGAATGGAGAAACTTGAATTCAACACCGATATTTCATTTCCGAACCTTTCTAAAATAACTATGGGCGAGGTTAGTGCTGAGGTGTTGGACGAAGTAAATGAAAATTTGGAGAAGGCGAAAAAGAAACTGATGTATATTGCTAACGATGCAACCAAACGAAGTGACATTAAGTACCACGAACTGGTGAAAAAATTAGGAGGCGAAGATTCATTTTTTGCATTTAGACAGCAATACGACAATAAAACTCTAGATGATTTAGTAACTAATAGAGACGGCCTTGAGAAGATAACCATAGTCAATGATCAATATGTACAACTCAAAGATCCAATATACAAAATACCGGATTCAAAATATGGGCGCGCTCATTTTTATGCCACCTTTAAGCTTTTAGGTAACTTTAAAATACCCACATTTTGGTTTAACCTCGCAATTATTTGGCTTACTTCCCTAATGTTATACCTGGTGTTAATAGGTGATTTGTTAAGCAAGCTAATTAACAGATTTGGGAAATGAATGATGTTTAAGAAAACGAAATTATGAAGAAAAAAGGAACACCTAAATACATTGGTTTAAGGATTTATTTCACTGCCACTTTTTTATATCTATTTCTGGTAATGCCATTTATAGGATTTCTTTTATTCCAAAATTTGCCCGAAATAATCAGAGAGTCGAATATATCTTCCCAGCTATTAAACATGCAGGCAGATAGCACCTTGCGTAAGTTGGATTCGGTCATGATAAATATTGATAAGGCGAAAGCGGCAAAAAATGTGGGAGCACTTGAAAAGTTAGTTGAGGAAAAGACCGATTCTGTCAAAGTCATTTCAGAAGAAATTAGCGCGATAGAGCATAAAAATAAAGTAAATTTTAACGCCGATAAAAATTTAGGTAAATTTTTCTGGCTGTATTTTAATACGCTTATAGTGTGTTATTTGTTGGGAATGTTGTTTAACTGGCCGTTTAAAATATATTTAAGGCGAAAAAGAAAACAAAAAAAAATTGGAGAACGACTTGAATGGTATTGTAAAAAATTAATACTACTTACCCCGCTTATCAATGGTTTGATTTTATTGTTGCCTCATGTGGTGAGTCATATTTTTGCCCTATCTGTTCTTTTATCATCAGAACCAATAGTGAAGGAAACAGATCAGGATTTATTTCAGAACTTTTTTTATGTTTCTGCCGTGGCCGCCTTTCTCACCACGCTATTTGTTTACTTCTGGAAAAAAAATAGGGTTCAATTAAAATATATGGAGTACTTTTTTACAGAGGAAGAACTCCGGAAGCGGATCTTTAAATTCAGGAGCGGTAAAATAGGGCGTCAGCTTTGGTATGCAAGTGTTATCACAACTTTCTTCCCTCTGGCTATTGTCGGACTTTATCTTGCCCTGAGCCTCACATCAGTGCGCGATTTGGGAATAACGGAGTTAACAAACGAGCAAAGAAGTATTTTATTCGGCAATTGGCACGATACAATAAGTGTGTTGTCGGGACAAAGTTTTACCAGCAACGAAAATAGCTTGTATTACGTTACCGCCATAGATACTATCGTGATGTTTATCGGCATAGGCTCCGGTATTATTGTCTCTATCATCTATATTTTCCTGATACTAAGGTGGACTACCCGTAGCATTGTTAATCCGGTGAATGAATTATTGGTAAACATGAAAAAAGTACGCACGGATGGCGAAACCTCCTATACGCTTGTGCGCACCAACGATGAGGTGGGGGAGTTGGCTGAAGGGTTTAATATAATGCTTCAGAAAATAAAGGACTACATTTCTAATATTTCGCAAATGAATGCCGATTTGGAGGATAAAGTGATTGAGAGAACAAAAGAAATTGAAGAGCAGAAGGAAGAGATTGAGGCACAGAAAGAAGAGATTACGACTCAGTTGGAAGTGGTAATCAGTCAAAGGGATACTATCGAAGCACAACAATACCAGATTTTGGATAGTATTCACTATGCCAAAAGAATTCAAACAGCTATACTGCCTCCCGACGATCTTTTTATGAGTGCTTTTAGCGATCATTTTATTTTGAATCGTCCACGCGATATCGTCAGTGGTGATTTTTATTGGAGTATAAAGAAGAATAACAAAACATTTGTTGCTGTAGCCGATTGCGCGGGACACGGAGTACCGGGAGCATTTCTGAGTATTCTGGGAATATCGTACCTTAATGAGATCGCCAATATGAATAACTGTGACGATGCCAGTGAAATACTGGGAAAACTGAGAAGTGCCCTAATATTTTCGCTGCATCAAAAAGGAACGGAAGGAGAAACTCAGGACGGTTTGGAGGTAGCCTTGTGTATCCTGGATATGGAAAATAAATCTTTACAGTATGCCGGCGCTAACCGTCCGCTTTACCTTGTTCGTAAAATCGAAGGCGATAATGACATTACCTTGCAAGTTAATGGTAATGACGTGGTTAAAAATGGAGATTATCAAATGTTAAAATATAAACCGGATACAATGCCGATCGGCATATATTACGACGGGGTTTCACCTTTTACGAATAATACTATCCCCATACAATCCGGCGATTCAATTTATCTTTTTACCGACGGCTATGTTGATCAAATAGGAGGCCCGAAAAGAAAAACATTTCGTGTGAAATATTTCAGGGAGCTGTTATTTAAGATTCAGGATAAAGAAATGAACGAACAAAAGGCAATTTTGGAGCAAAATATTAGCCAGTGGCAAGGAAGTTTAATTCAGACTGATGACATCTTGGTAGTCGGCATTAAAATTTAAAGCCCAACCGGATTTTAAATCGATTGGGCTTTGAAAACTAAAAATGATTCTTTATTAAATCCATCTTACGCAGCACATATCTGTTTGAATGTTTAAATCTTTGTTTATAGGGAACATCCTAATACCAAAGTTGTAAACTCCGGGTATATTCAATTTGTGGTCGATGGTGTAATATAATTTCGAGCCCTCCGTTCGTTCCAGTTTAAACTCTTCAATACTTAACATTCTGGAAGAACCATTATCGTCCACATCGGCAAAAATAACTTGCACTGAGAGGTCAATACCCGCAAGCGATTTTAAATCTATTACCAAATTTATTTTGTAAATCTCGCCTATACCCAGTTGATGGGTGTAAATATCGGGCATGTCCACATTAACAACCTCTACATTGTTCCAATTGGTTTTAACTTTTCGTTTCCAAGCGGTGATTTCATGTATCTTGGCATTATCATTTTCAAGAAGCTCTTTTACACGTGCATCCATTTTTAAATAAAAACGATCCATATAATCGTCCATCATACGTTTGGTGGTATAGGTAGGAGCAATTTCCGAGATGGAGTTTTTAATAAATTGTATCCATTCGTGAGAGATGCCATATTCGTCTTTGTTGTAAAACAAAGGTACAATCTCATTTTCCAGCATTCCATAAATGATGGCCGCGTCCAGTTCGTCCTGATGTTGTTGATCATCATAAACTTTTTTGTCCGAAAGGCTCCATCCGGCACCTTCGCGATAACCTTCGTACCACCAACCGTCTAAAACACTAAAGTTAAGTACGCCGTTCAATTCCGCTTTCTCTCCACTGGTGCCTGACGCTTCCAATGGTCGGGTAGGGGTGTTGAGCCATATGTCCACGCCTGTAACTAATCTTTTGGCCATCTTCATATCGTAGTTTTCCAGGAAAATAATTTTACCTAAAAACTGGGGTTTTTTAGATATTTCTACAATACGTTTAATCAGGGCTTGCCCGCCACCATCGGCAGGATGTGCTTTGCCTGCAAATATGAACTGCACCGGACGTTCGGGGTTGTTCACAATTTCCGAAAGGCGCTCTTCGTCGGTAAATAAAAGATGCGCTCGTTTGTACGTGGCAAAACGACGGGCAAAACCTATGGTTAGAGCATTGGGATCCATAGCATCCAGTACTTCAAGTATCTGTGCCGGGTCGCTATGGCTTTGCGACATGTTAGCCGCCATACGTCTTTTTACAAAGTTAATTAACCTGGTGCGCAGGCCTGTTCGTACCTTCCATATATCTTTATCATCTACATGTTGTATCTGCCTCCAATAATCTTTATTTGACAGATCGTTTTTAAAGTTTTTATCGAACTTTTCTTCGTAAAGTCTTTGCCAATCGGCAGAGGTCCAGGTGCCGTAATGTACTCCGTTGGTTACATATCCAATGGGCACTTCTTCGGGGAAAAATCCCTTCCAAAGGTGCTGAAACATGTTACGCGATACCTCGCCATGCAGCCAGCTTACACCATTTATTTGTTGCGATGTTTTAACGGCCAATACACTCATCGAAAACTTTTCTTTCAAATCTTCTGGGTTTTCGCGGCCTAGAGCCATAAACTCATCCCAGGAAATTTGTAACTTTTCGGGTATGTGGCGGAAATATACGCGAATGAGATCTTCGTCAAATTTGTCGTGTCCCGCTGGCACAGGTGTGTGGGTTGTAAACAAGGAGGAAGCCCTAACAATTTCCATTGCCTCGGCAAAAGAAAGTCCTTTCGCCATTCTCTTTACCAATCTAGAAACGTTAATCAATGCGGCATGACCTTCATTACAGTGGTACAGATTGGTTTTAATCCCTAATTTGTCCAATAATTGTATGCCACCCATTCCGAGCAAAATTTCTTGCTTCAATCTGTTTTCCCAATCACCACCATACAAGCTATGGGATATATGGCGGTCACTTTCATTATTTGCTTCATGATCAGTATCCAGTAGGTACAAGGGTATTTTCCCCACATCGGCACGCCATACTTTTACAAGCACTGTGCGGCCCGGAGCTGACATGTTTAGGATAAGCGGATTTCCGTCTTTCCCGGTAACTTCGGTGAGCGGGAGGTTGGAAAATTCCTGCTTGTCGAAATTGGCTTGTTGGTCGCCATGTACCGATAGGGACTGCCTAAAATATCCATATTTGTACAGGAGGCCTATGGCTGTCATGTTTACATTAGAGTCACTTGCTTCTTTTAAATAGTCGCCTGCGAGTACACCTAAACCTCCTGAGTATATTTTTAGTACATCGTTTATGCCAAATTCCATGCTAAAATAGGCGATAGATGGATCCGTCTTTTGCGGTCTATCCATGTATTCGCGGAACATCTTATACACGCGGTCCAATTCTTCCACAAAATCAGTTTTTTGCGATAGTTCTATCAGGTTGTCGTAACTAACGCGCTGTAGCAGCTTAACTGGATCTTTACCGCACTGATGCCAGATTTCAGGATCGATGGTTTCAAATAGTTCCGTGGCCTGATAGTTCCATGTCCACCAAAGGTTTCTGGATAATTCGTCCAGATTTTTAATCCTTTCGGGGAGCTTAGAGCTGATAAAAAGCTTTTTCCATATTGGTAAAGATGATTTTTCGGCTTTTACATGAATGCGTTTTTCGGGCTTAATTTCAACTATCTTGTCTTTTCGGCTGTTAACAGTTTTTAGGGCAATATCGTAGGCCTTAAAATAATTATCTATAAAAAGATTCCATTCTACGCGTGCTGCAATCTTTTGGGCCTTTTGTCGTATGTCTGTAATTTCTTTTTCAGATTTTGTCGCGAATTTTGCAATTATCTCGGATATGGCAACGGCTGCTTCTGGATCATTGTGGTCGTTGCGCTGTATAACGGCTACACCGTTCTCAATTGTTTTTGAAAATTGCGATGCCCAAATGCCAAAGCCTGCCAAATTGGTAGTAATGGTGGGTACGTAAAAAGCCAAACTCTCTAAAGGTGTATATCCCCATGGCTCGTAGTAGGACGGAAAGACGGTCAAATCCATGCCGATGATGATATCATAATAAGGCAGATTAAATATTCCGTCGTCGCCGTTGAGATAGGAGGGTACAAAAATTAACTTCACCTTATCATCCTTATCGTTGTTAAGGTGAATGTCCTGAAGTTTGTTAATAATTGGGTCGTAGCCGATATCGTTAAGTCCATGTGTTAAAAATGGATTTTCGAGTACGTCGTTATTTTCGCCATTTAATTTGGCTATTAAATCTTTACGGGCACCAAAGGTATTGGCGGGTATCAGCACAAAAACAATGGTTTCTCTTTCATAGTTTTTTTTGTCCTTTAAATTTTTTAAACCATCTAAAAATACGTCTATACCCTTGTTTCTGTATTCGTATCTGCCGCTATTGGCTATAAAAAGGGCGTCATCCGCTATTTTGTGACCGAGCAATGCTTCCGAAACCTTTTTTAGTTGAGTTCGAGCATTTTTACGTTTTTCCTCAAATATTTTGCCTTTAGGTACAAAGTCACTTTCGAAGCCATTGGGCGTTACCACGTTCACTTCACGGCCTAAAAACTGTGCACATTCGCGGGCTGTAATGTCTGAAACGGTGGTAAAACAATCAGCGTTCAAGGCGCAGTTTTTTTCCATGGAATGTTTTGCTACTACACCTAGGTCGTGAGCGCGTATATCTGCCTTGAAGCTTTTTAGATTGTCGTATAGCGGCACGCCATTTCCGGCAAGCGATCGGCCAACAACAGTGGCATGTGTGGTAAATACGGTGCCTACATGCGGTAGTTTATCCTTGAGGTAAAGGGCTCCACTGGCAGTCATCCATTCGTTAAAATGAGCAATAATTTTATGGTTAACATTAAGATAGCACTTGTAAAAGCTTTCTATCACTTTGCCAACGGCATAACCAAACAATGAGGATTCAATGTAATCCCACTGACCCGACAAGGAGTCTACCTTATATAATTCCCAAAATCGCGATAAAATATCATTTTTTTGTGGTATGAAGCTGCTAAAGTCTATTAGTAAGGCAATTGGTTTTCCAACTACTTTCCATCTGCCTGTTCTTACACCCAAACCTTCTTGTATTAAAATTTCTTTCCATTCCGGAAAAAGGGTATTGTCTTCCTCAAATTCAGGTGATATTTTGCTTCCAGTGTAAATGTCGGGGCCAATAAAAATAACATTTTGGTCGAAGTGTTCGACTAATGTGGCAGCTTTGGTAGATAAGACGGTATGAATACCGCCCATCTTATTACAAACTTCCCAACTTGTTTCAAAAATATAATCGGGTATTAAATACTTATCGTCCATATAGATAAAAATGAAAATTCATGTAAAAATAGTGTTTTGTAATAACACCTACGTTCTCAATAAAGTTTAGAGACCACTTGTTTATTTCGATTCAAAACGGGTTTGTTTAGGTCTTATTTTTCAACCTAAAAAGCGCATTACAAAATAAACGGTTGTTTATTTTTATGCGCTTTTTAAATAGTGTGCAAAACAAGTTAAAAAAAATCAGGTAGTACAAACTATTGTAGTACAATGTATCTGCTAAAGATTTAATATACTGTTTTGCTCGGAGTTGCCCAAACCTGCATTTGTATAATCATCGGCCTCCTCGTCATTAAACCATTCGCTATCGTTAACTAAATACCTAAACTGATATTGTGCATTGTTATTTAGGCTGATAGTTTGTGTAAACGCTCCGGTTTTTAGGGGTTTCATTGGCTCTGTATTTTTGTCCCAGTTATTGAAATCGCCAACTATTTTTACCGATTCTACTTTTAAACCATCTTTTTTCTCAAATTTGAATGTAACCTTACACTCTGGTTTGTTCTTTAAACATTGCTTTTTTATGCTCATAATAGTGTGGTGTTTTTTGGGTTTGAAATGAATAGGTTAAAATATGATTTTATAAGTTTAGCTAAATTTTATTTTTTTTAGCTTTAGTTCTGTTTTTTTTCAAGCTAGCTTCAAGTTCTGCTATTTTGTTTTCTTTTTCTTTTAAGAGGTTGGTGAGATTAGAAATAGACTGTTCCTGTGTATTTTCCGGTACAGCGGCATTTAACCGCAAACTAAAATCACTTAATATGTTCATGTAATTGATAAAGGCCTGATAAGGAGATTCAAAGGGGTTAAAATACGAATGAACGTCGCCATCGGAAAAGTATTTTGTACACATGTAATAAAAGTGATCGCTGGCCTGTAAGTACAGCCAATCTTCCAGAAGTTTAGCCTCAGTACATTTTTGCACCTTAGGAAGCAGTTCGTATAGCTTATTGAATGCTTCTTCCTGCATTTCGTTACCTAACCAGGCTGTCAGGTCGCGCTCTTCATCGGCCCACGAAATAGCATTAGGAACACTGATAGCTGAAATAGGTTGTAGCTTTTGTACCACCTCTGATGGGGTAGAAAAGGAGAGTTCCTTGTGCTTGAGTATCTCGCTTGGTAAATTTTTCAAAAACTCAAATATCCCAGTTTCTTTCCATTGGTGTTCGCCAAAGGTTTCGTAATTTAAAAATAAGTTGATTACTTCTGATTTGGGATCCAAATCTTTGAGCCATTGGCCATATTTTTCGGCTGTTAAAGGCCACTCGCTCCATCCTTGGTTGCCAAAACGGAAGGCTATGTCATCGCTTAAACTAAAGTTGTTGAGCAGTACTTTAAGTTTTGGGTTAATCTCATTGCAATACAGGTAATTAGGGCTTTTCCAGCCTAACACGTGCTTGGCGCCTTCGGTTAGCATCGCTTTGTATCCCATTTTATGCACTGTGTCACCCATCTCATCCGAGTAGATAAGCTCAGTGTTACGGAATATAGTGGGCTCTTGATTAAATAGTTCTTTTATTGTGGTACTATGCATTTTAACCTGTCGCTCAAATTCATTTTTATCTTTTAAAGCAACCAGCGAATGGCAATTTGTTTCCGATAAAAATTCCACATAACCAGTGGCTGCAAGCTTTTGAAAACTTTCAATAACCTCTGGGGCGTACAGTTGAAATTGTTTAATAGCTTGGCCTGACAAGGAAAAAGCCACTTTAAACTTACCTTTATTTTCTTGGAGCAGTTTAAGTAGAATCGCGTTTGTGGGTAGATAACTCTTTTCTGAAATCTTAGCCAAAATACTTTCGTTGCTATAATCATCGTAGTAATAATGATCATTGCCAATATCGAAAAAACGATACCGACGAAAGCGGAATGGTTGGTGAACTTGAAAATATAAGCAAATAGTTTTCATAAGCTTGTAGATTTTTAGGATTAGTTTGTTTGAGCTACGGAATCATATACTTCTTTCACTTTCAGAGCGGAATCTTCCCATTTTAAGGATTCCACTTCGCTCTTCCCATGACGGATGAACATTTTTGATAAGGATGGGTATTTGAGCACACCGTAAATGGCGTCGGCCATAGCCTCTATATCCCAAAAGTTTGTTTTTATGGCATGATCCAAAATCTCGGCCACGCCTGATTGGTACGAAATAAGTACTGGCACGTTGCTTTGCATAGCCTCCAAGGGTGAAATGCCAAAGGGTTCTGATACGGAGGGCATTACGTATAAGTCGCTCATGCGTAACATGGTGAAAACATCCTCTCCTTTCAGGAATCCTGTAAAATGGAACTTGTCTGTAATTTTAAGCTCGGCGGCTCTTCGTATCATTTTCTCCATCATGTCGCCACTACCCGCCATTACAAATCGTACATTATTCATTTTTTGAAGAACACGGTAAGCAGCCTCCACAAAATATTCCGGACCTTTTTGCATGGTGATTCTACCTAAAAAAGTAACAATTTTTTCATCCTTGTTCTTTTTAAAAGGTATCTCTGTTTCCATGTCCTTAGGTTCTACCGCATTATATACGGTTACAACCTTGTCGGGATGTTGGCCATATTTTTCTATTACAATAGTTCGGGTCAGGTTGCTCACGGTAATAATTTTGTCGGCGGCATCCAAACCTCTTTTTTCAATTTCGAAAACCGTTGGGTTAACACTTCCCCCGCTTCTGTCAAAATCGGTGGCATGTACATGCACCACCAGCGGTTTTCCAGAGGCCTCTTTGGCAGCTATCCCTGCAGGGTAGGCTAGCCAATCGTGTGCATGTATAACATCAAATTCATTGTCCTGCGCGATAACGCTGGCAACCAGTGCATAGTTTGCTATTTCGTGCAGTAAATCACTGCCATACTTGCCCGAAAAGGCTATTTTGCCTTCTTCATCAGTTTGTACTATCTTTTTAACGCCATCTACCTTTACCTTGGTCATTTTCCAGTAATCTTCCGGATCTACGTAAGGTATGATATGTGTGTCCACCTCAATGTATTCCATCTCTTTCTGAAACTTCTTAAAATCTATTTTTCGCTGACGGATAGATACGTTATTAGCGCCCATGACTTTTATGGCGGTTTGATTTTCGTCTCCATGTGCTTTGGGCACCACAAACAAAACATCTAATTCTTTAATATGCGATAAGCCGCGGGTTAAGCCGTAACATGCCGTACCCAAGCCACCAGTAATATGAGGAGGAAACTCCCAGCCAAACATCAATACCCTCATAGTTAGTTATATTTTTCGATTAGTTTAAGTATTTTAAGAACTCCTGCTACGTTCCAGGCCATGCTCACAGCACCTTTCCCAAGGTGTGGAGGATTGCCATCGTAATATTCTGATAGGGTTCCGATGCAATGTTGTGTCATTTCTTCTCCAAAGTTTTCGGCCAGTTGTTTGATGTGACTTAAGCCCCCCTGTTTATGTAATTTTAGATAACCCTCGGCATAAAAGGAGGTAAGCCAAGGCCAAGCTGCCCCCTGATGTATGCTGAACTCGCGAATGTCTGCTTTACCAATGGATATGCCCAGATATTTTGGGTCGGAAGGCGATAGCGTGCGAAGACCTTTGGGTGTAACCAATTGTTTTTTGATAGCGTCTATCACTAATTTTCTTTGGTCGCTATCCAACGGTGAAAAGTTGAAGGCCGTTGCAAATACTTGATTGGGTCTTATAGAGGCATCTTTGAAGTCTCCGTTAACTACATCGTACAAACATTGGTCGTCTTCGTTCCAAAAAGTATCAATAAACGACTGTTTTACCTTATCGCAAAGTGGTTTAAGTTCCTCTGTTAGCTTATTGTTTTTATTTTTTTCGGCCAATTCAGTAGTGAGGCACAAAGCATTGTACCATAGTGCATTCACTTCAACGCAGGTTCCATTTCTCGGTGTTACAGGCTTACCGTTGTTCATGCCATTCATCCATGTTAGTGGCTGGTTATCGTCCGAAGCGTAGATAAGTCCGTTTTCGAGCAAGCAGACATTTTCAAATCTGTCATTTTTAAAGGCATGTATGATGGATACAAGTAAGTCGCCGTATTTTGTCCAAAGGTCGTTCATGCACGATTTCTTCCAGCACTGTTGCGTGGTCCAAAAAAACCATAACGGGGTGTCAACTTCTTCTATTTTGCTTATGCTTTTATCACTGATAAAGTCGTTTATTTCTTTGGCCGATGATTCGAGTACTTTCTGCAATAGTTCATAATCGCCTAAAGCCTCGGTTAATGAAGGAACTGAAATAAGCGAGTCGCGAAGTCGTTTTTTATACCAATGGTAACCTGCAACAATGGTTGTTTCATCTCCTTTTTGCAAAAAGAATTGTGATCCTGAATTGAGAAGGTTATTGTAAACGCTGTCGCGCGGAATGCGTTTGTTCACTTCCTTTTTAAATATACTTTCAAATTTTGATGGTTGTTGTTCCTTTGTAGAGGCTGAAACAATTATGCTCTCTCCAGTTTTTATTTTCACCTCAAAATAACCGGGAACATATAAATCTTCTTTATAGTCGTATCCTCTGGCTTCCTCCTTAAAATACTCAATGCCTTTATACCAATGTGGAACAGGCACAAATTCGTTTGATTTGGAAATTTGTATCGATAATTTGGGCAGCTTTGGGTACAACTGAATGGCAATGCCGTTTGGTACTGCATCATATTTGGTATTGGCTTCCAGGTTTTGATAGGTTAATTCGTGCACACTTCTATTGGCCAAAAAAGGTTTTAACTTTAAAGTGGTATCCTTAGGACCCTCTAAAAGGGTGTATCTAATTAGTATTTGCTCTTCTTTTTGCACAAGTACCTCTTCAACCGCCAACACTACATCGCCAACCCGATAAACTTTGCGCGGTATAGCATCAAAATCCAGTTCGCGGATGTACTTGTGTCCTTTGGGTTCATAACGATTGTCGTGATATTTATGCATCCCCAGATTAAACTCTTTTTCGTGCTGTACAATTGTAGCATCTAAAGTACTCAAAAGTACATGACGTGTCATATCAAACTCGGGAATAGGACATACCAACAGGCCATGGTATTTTCGGGTATTACAACCTATAATACTCGAGCTTGAGTAGGACCCCGCCCGGTTAGTACGAAGAATCTCTTTGTAGAGTGACTGCTCCAGGTTGATGAGTTGAGATTTATGAAATGTTAAATAGGACATTGGTCGTTTAGGTTAATTGTACAATAAATTGGATAAGAAGTGTTGTTTCAAATGTTGTAGGCATATTTTATAGTTTACGCCAATCGGTTGATTTTAAATGTCAATATAGCAACAAAATCAATCATTTTAAAATTAAGTAGCGATTAAAATTTGAAATTCACATTAATTATTAAATTCACATAAATTTAAGCAATTCTACTTTTCACATAGTTTAAGTCGTTGGTGAAATTTGCATGTGGATATTTTAAAATATAAGTTTCTATCTTTTTTAATTGGTTTATTAAAAATGATTGGTGTAATTCAGAATTGACATTGGTAGCCTTATGATTTAAAGCCTTGGATAAGTTAAGCATCTCCTTTTTATATTGCAAAGTATTGGCAGAAAAAAAACAATGTTCAAACTTTTGCCAAATGTAGTCGATGGCGGATGATGATGGGTGCAGCATGTCGTCGGCATAAAATCTGTAGTCTCGTAGGTCGTCCATCAATAACTCATAAGCCGGAAAATAATGACAGTTTTGCCATGTGTGACAAAGAGCGTCAATGGCCATTAGTAGGGTCGATTTGCTAATTTGATTCCCATGTGCACCATCTTTCCAATGTCGCACTGGGCTTACCGTAAAAATCACTTTTAAGTTAGGATTGAATTCGGCAAGTTGGGTCAATAGTGCCTTGTAGGTATTTACTATTTCATCAATGCTCAGTATATATCTGTCAAAATAATTGGCAGGATATTTATGACAGTTGGAAACTATTTGTTTCGTTTCTTTTAGCTGATATACCCATGCACTGCCAAAAGTGATAAAAAGAAATTCGCACTGTTTTAGATAGTTGAAAGCACTGCAGCAATTGTTATTTATGTTCTGTAAGCAGATTGATTTATCGGGATTAGAAAATGTACTGTGATGGTCGAAACTTAACCATAAATCATTGTAATGGCGAAGGTCGGAGTTTAGGTATATCTTTTGATTAATTATAGAAGTGAGTGTGGTGGCTACACTTAAAGGATTGTAAATTACACCAAATGGATTTATAGAGGCACTTAATTTAAAGTCATCAAACTTGTTACCTATATTACTCGCAAAACATGAACCTACGAACATTACTTTAGAATGTGGCTCAATTTTGTGCTGGAAGGGTTCAACCGTAATTTCTGTCCTGAACTTTTCCATAAAAAGATATTTTGATAATTAGGATTTGATTTCGCAAAAGTAATGCTTCTAATGATATGATGTTAATTTATTCAGCATCTTTTGATATTAGAAAATCAATATTACGTCTTAATCCTGAATATTTTGCTCTTTTAACGGCTGATTTTCTGAATGTTTCGATAAATTGCTCGTTCGTCAGGTTGTGCCATTCGTTTTTGGTGAGTTGTATTATTTTAGTGACGGGAGTTAGATTTTTATTGGTGTTCGGTCTTGATTTCCATGTCCACGGGCAAACTTCCTGACAGATATCGCAACCAAAAACGCGATTTTCCATCTTACCCTTAAATTTTTCGGGGATTGAATCCTTGTTTTCGATGGTGAGATAGGAAATGCATTTGCGCGCATCAAGTAATCGGCCGGGGAGGATTGCTTGTGTAGGACAGGCATCAATGCAACGGGTGCAGCCGCCACAGGCATCTTGAATGGGCTCGTCGTAAGGCAGGTCAAGGTTGATGATGAGTTCGGAGATAAAAACGTAACTGCCCAGCTTTTTATGGATGAGGTGAGTGTTTTTGCCAATCCATCCCAGGCCAGCTTTTGCAGCCAGGCTGCGCTCCAATACTGGGGCAGAATCAACAAAATAACGCCCTTCGAGCGAAGGGTAAATCTCTTCTTTTATATATTGGAATAAAAATTCGAGTTGATCTTTGACAACAAAATGGTAATCCACTCCATAGGCATAACGGGCAATGATGGGAGCTTCCGGATCGGTTTGTTTTGCTTTTGGAGTGTAATTGGAAAGCAACACAATAACTGATTTGGCACCTTCGACCAATTTGGACGGATCAACTCTTTTCTCGAAATGGTTGGCCATGTAATGCATATTACCGTGCATTTGATTTGCCAGCCAACCTTGCAGTATCTCTTTTTCGGGCACTAACTCCTCGGCCTTGGCAAAGCCGCAGGCATCAAACCCCAGCTCAAGTGCTTTTTGCTTGATCAGGTCGCTATATGCCGATTTAAGTAGATCCACAGTAATGTTAGATAGTTATAGCAATCCTAGTTCCAACATGGCTTCTTCCGAGAGCATGTCTTTTGTCCATGGAGGATCAAAAGTGAGGTTAACATCCACATGGGTTATTCCTTCCACATCGCTCACCTTTTCAAAAACTTCCTCGGGCATCGATTCAGCTACCGGGCAGTTAGGCGATGTAAGTGTCATCACCACAACAGCTTTCCCCTCCTTGTTAACATTTACTTCGTAAATAAGTCCTAAATCGTATATATTCACCGGTATTTCCGGATCGTAAATGGTTTTTAGGGTGTTAACAATCTCCTCTTCTTTTGATAAAAATTCGTTGTTCATGATTTATTAGTATCAAGTAATTAGTATCAAGTATCAAGATGTATAATCCGAAATACAAGATGATATATGACAATATATAAACAGCGGTATAGCAATTCTTGTTTAAACCTGCTGTGCTCTAAATGCGATGGCAAAAAGACGCATTTGCTTAATCATGGCAACTAAACCATTGGATCGTGTGGGCGAAAGGTGCTCTTTTAGTCCAATTTCGTTGATAAAAGATAAATCGCTGTCGATAATATCTTGCGGTGTTTGACCGGAGAGCGCACGTATCATAAGGGCAACAATTCCCTTAACAATGATGGCGTCGCTATCGCCCATGTAATACACCTTACCATCGTCCATCCATGCATGTAACCAAACTTTCGACTGGCATCCGTCCAATACATTTTGTTCTACCCTGTATTGGTTATCAAAGGGTTCCAGATCATTTCCCAGTTCAATAAGATAGGCGTATTTGTCCATCCATTCACTAAAAGCACCAAATTCTTCTACAATCTCGTTTTGTATTTCTTTTATCGTCATTGTTGAAATCTCTATTTTATGTTTCGGTTAAAACCGATTTGTTCTTCGTAATACTGCTTGGTATCCGTCGGAGGCCGGACACGGTGAATGCTGTGTATAGTATAAAAAAGATTTTGTTTAAAATATGTAGAATTAGACCTGTGCTATGCTTGTCCGACTACATTTAGTTATTGTATTTACCCAAACATCTGCGTTACCTTACTTATTCCTTGGACCAAACGGTCAATTTCGTCTTTGGTATTGTAAACAGCAAACGAAGCTCTTAGTGTTCCAGGTATGCCAAAGAAATCCATGATGGGCTGTGCACAATGGTGTCCTGTACGCACGGCCAGTCCCATTTTATCCAACATAGTACCCATATCAAAAGGATGAATGTTATTTACCAAAAAAGAGATAACACTAGCCTTATTATCTGCTGTACCTATGATTCTCATGCCGGGAATTTTCAAAAATTCCTTGGTGGCATAGTCGAGCAACTCATCTTCGTAGCTTTGTATATTTTCTAAACCTAACTCACTTACAAAGTCAATTGCCTCGCCCAAGCCTATGCACCCGGCAATATTGGGTGTGCCTGCTTCAAATTTAAAAGGTAACTCGTTGTAGGTGGTTTCTTCGAAAGTAACGGTTTTTATCATTTCGCCGCCCCCCTGCCATGGCTCCATCTCATTAAGTAACTTTTCTTTTCCGTAAAGAACACCTGTTCCCGTAGGGCCATAAATTTTATGCCCCGAAAAAACCATAAAATCCAAATCAAGTGCTTGTACATCTACTTTAATATGCTGAACAGCCTGTGCAGCATCTACCATAATCAGCGAACCGTTGGCGTGTGCTTTTTGTGTTAACTCGGCTATGGGATTTATTGTTCCCAAAGCATTGGAAACGTAGCTTACCGCCACCAGTTTTGTTTTTGGAGAAAGCAGTTTGTCGAATTCTTCCAAAATAAGCTCGCCGTTTTTGTTGATGGGTATCACCTTTAAAACGGCCTTGCGCCTTTTACACATCATCTGCCAAGGAACAATATTAGAGTGGTGTTCCATGGTCGAAATGATAATTTCGTCGCCCGGTTTCATATAGCTTTCGCCAAATGAGTTGGCTAACAGGTTAATGGCTCCAGTAGCACCAGAAGTAAAAATTACCTCGTGTGAGTGTGTTGCATTGATAAACAGTTGCACTTTCTGGCGTGCTTCTTCGTACGCGGTGGTGGCTTGGTTGCTTAAATAGTGTACCCCACGGTGTATATTGCTGTTAAGCTTTTCGTAAACCTCCGTAACCTTGTTAACCACCCTGCGCGGTTTGTGCATGGTGGCAGCATTATCGAAATAAGCCAAAGGCTTACCGTAAATAACGCTCTCAAGTATGGGAAACTGCTCTCGTATGTTGGGTATGTTCAATGGCATTTGTTTATTTTTAGACAAAAGACTTTTAGATAAGAGATATGGAATGAAATGACATCCCGCCAACTTATATTTATTTTTGGCGGGAAGAGACAAAACCTGTTTGCCGGCAGACAGGGACTTCCCCGCTTAGCTGATTTCAATCATTTTCTTGGGCTTACGCTTCGCAACCGCTAAATCTTCACACGTACATGTGTATATTTTCGATTACTTGCACGAAAAGCTTGATTCGGCATCATTATCGCATAAAACACAGGAGTTGCATTTGTTTAATTCTCCTCTGAACACCGCTTCAACCAAATTTCTTATTTGGTCGCGAACGGCTTCTACCCTTATTTTTTCCACGGCTTCGTAAGCAAAGGCATACATCAGCAATATGCGTGCTTCATCAACACCAATACCTCTTGAGCGAAGATAAAACATGGCTTTTTTATCCAGCTGACCCACGGTTGCGCCATGCGAGCATTTTACGTCGTCGGCATAAATTTCAAGCATGGGTTTGGTGTACATCTTGGCCGTATCTGTAAGCAACAAATTGTCGTTTCGCTGAAAGGCATTTGTTTTTTGCGCGTCCTTGCGTACCATGATTTTTCCTGCAAAAGCTGCTGTAGAGGCATCGTCCAGAACACCTTTGAACAGTTCCTCACTAAAACAGTTGGGTTTTGCGTGGTCGATGTACGAGAAGTTATCTACATGCTGGTTTTTATCGGATATAAACAAGCCATACACATGCGCTTCGCAATGCCTGTCTCTTATACACATCT
>JAGXIP010000021.1 GCA_024635585.1 Saccharicrinis sp.
AAATATCGGAGCTGTTGAGCCGAATGTTAAAGATAAGAGGCATTAAACATAACGTACTGAATGCCAAGCTACACCAGCGCGAGGCCGACATTGTGGCCGAGGCAGGTGTAAAAGGCGTGGTAACCATTGCCACCAACATGGCGGGTCGTGGTACCGATATTAAGCTAAGCGACGAGGTGAAGACTGCCGGTGGATTGGCCATCGTGGGCACTGAGCGTCACGAATCACGCCGCGTTGACAGACAGTTGCGTGGTCGTGCAGGACGCCAAGGTGACCCGGGTAGCTCGCAATTTTTTGTATCGCTGGAAGATAACCTGATGCGTTTGTTCGGATCGGATCGTATTGCAAAATATATGGATCGCCTGGGTGTTGAAGACGGCGAAATGATACAACACTCCATGATTACCAAATCGATTGAGCGTGCTCAGAAAAAAGTAGAAGAAAATAACTTTGGTATCCGTAAGCGTTTGCTGGAATACGATGATGTAATGAACTCTCAACGTGAGGTGATTTACACCAAGCGTCGCCATGCCCTTTATGGAGAGCGGATACAGGTGGACTTGTCGAACATGATTTACGACATCTGCGACAATATCGTGAACGATCACCATACCAATGCCGATTTTGAAGGCTTTAAAATGGAGTTGATACGCGTTTTCTCTGTATCATCGCCTTTCAGCAGTGAAGAATTCCTAAAAGGAAACCCCGACGAAATGTCAGAAAAACTGTACGAGAATGTATGGAAAGCCTATCGCCGTAAAATAGAGACCGTTACCGCACAGGCTATGCCAGTGATTAAGGATGTTTATGAAACTAAATCGCATCAGTATCAAAATATCGTTGTTCCGTTTACCGACGGACAAAAAATGATGCAGATAACCACCAACCTTAAAAAAGCCTACGAATCGAACGGTGCCGAGTTGATAAAATCATTTGAGAAATCAATTATTTTAATGACCATCGATAATGCCTGGAAAGAGCATTTACGTGAGTTGGACGATTTGAGGACTTCAGTACAAAACGCATCCTACGAGCAAAAAGATCCTTTGCTTATCTATAAGTTTGAGTCGTTTGAACTGTTTAAAACCATGCTTAACAAAGCTAATAAAGATGTGGTTTCGACTTTGGTTAAAGGAAGTATTCCGGTACAGGATCCCCAAGAAATTAAACAGGAAGAAATTCGCAAACGTCAGGATTTAAGCGGATTAATTTCGAGCAGAGATGGTTTTGGTGGCAATGGCGATGGTAAAAGGGAGAAGAAAAAATCTGAGCCCATGCGTGTTGAAAAAAGAGTGGGACGTAACGAGCCCTGCCCTTGCGGAAGTGGCAAAAAATTCAAACAGTGCCACGGGAAGGAAGCTTAAAGTTTCGAGTTAAAAGTTACAAGTTGAAAGTTTTGAGTTAAGGGTTTTAAGTATTATGTTCCCAGTTTGTCTTTTTGGTAACAGACAAACGATAATAATAATTTAACGGGCTTCGTGAATTATGTTGCACCATAGCTCGGAATCTATCATCTTTTAGTCTATTATCTAAAAATCTAAAAAAAATATGGTATTTGATTTTATTACCTGGACGGTTAAACCGGAAATTTTTAGCCTGGGACCCATCTCGGTTCGATATTACGGATTATTTTTTGCCATCGGTTTTATGCTGAGCTACAACCTGATGGAAAAAATGTTTAAGTGGGAAAAAATTCCCTTGCCTTGGCTGGAGAAACTTTTTATTTATGTGGTGGTAGCCACCGTACTGGGTGCCCGCTTAGGTCATGTATTTTTTTACGGATGGGATTACTACTCGCAACATTTAGGCGAGATTTTAATGGTTTGGAAAGGCGGACTGGCCAGTCATGGTGGTGCCATCGGAATCGTTATTGCCATCGCAATATATTCTAAGAAAGTATCTAAAAAATCGCCTATCTGGGCATTAGATCGTGTGGTAGTACCCACCGCTATGACTGCATTTTTTATCCGTATGGGTAACCTCATGAATTCCGAAATTTATGGACATCCAACAGATTTACCCTGGGGTTTTAGATTTGTAGATAACTTTTATGAGTGGCTACATGGTGCCGAACCTATTTTAACGCAGCCCTCGCATCCAACGCAAATATATGAAGCCCTTGCCTATCTAGCCTTGTTTGGCCTATTGCTTTGGATGTATTGGAAAACAGATGCCAAAGACCGTACCGGTCTCATATTTGGCGTGTTCCTGATAGGCACCTTCTTATCACGCTTTTTTATCGAATTTGTTAAGCAAAACCAAGAAAGCTTTGAAGCCGATATGACCTTGAACATGGGCCAGTGGCTAAGCATCCCCTTTGTTTTGGCAGGCGTGTATTTTATTTGGAAAGCCCCAAAAGTCAAGGTGGTTAAGAAGTAACAACCACGAATGTGGCGAATGAAACGAATAGAAACAGCTTTGCTATTTATGTTTTTCGCAGAAAAACACATTCGCCACATTCGTTATATTCGTGGTTGATAAGAAAGTTCAGTGAAACTGACCCTTGGGATTTATAGTTGGCGCTGCAAAAATTACCGAATCTTGCCTAGCATAAAAAGAAAACCCCGTTGGATGAATTTCCAACGGGGTTTTGTTATTTTACGGAATTGCTCATCAATGCCCTCCCTCCTTTTCGCCGGGCAGTTTTTTCATTTTCAGTCTGTCGCCGGTTTCATCGACTATTTTTTTATAATATTCCTTGCTGTAACCAGGAAACTCCGCCGGTAGTGGATTACCGTGCTCGTTGCGCAAGAATTTACCATCTACTTCGCGGTGTAAGTTACCATCGAGATACTTTACCATCAAAAACTCGTCCAGCTCTTTCCAGGTATTCAAAGTAATATTACTCTGCAATAGCGAATAGGCTGTTAAAAAATCGGTGACCTTTTGTGGATCTTGTTTGTATAAATCCAATGCCAACTGATCTATAATCGTCATATTATCTTCGAACTTGTCCTCCAACTTCCTTTGCGCTTTTTTAATATCCTCAATCATATAGCTGTATCGAGAATAGGCTTGGTTGGATACGCGGTTGAAAATCCAGAACGCTGAGGTGGACGAATATTCCAACAGGTTACCATTACCCACGGCAAACTCGTTAGGGATGGCGTTTATGCCACAATAAATAGGCACATAAACCGAAGTGGCAGCATCATCCACACCAAACCAAAGAATGCCGCCAATAGCATCGGGCATCCAACTACGCATTTGTGCCACAAACGAAAATCCGGTCTGTTGCGTGGCTATGGCTCTCTCGTTAAAAAGCTCTTCGTCATCAACTTTCCATGTTAACGGGCGAAAGCGGTATGGCTTGGCAAACGCACCTGCTCCAGCATCTTTGGTCATGTCCATTGAAGTACCTTCATAATGGTCGCGCATGATGTTTTGCACATCGCGGTATGTAACTTTTTTAGCTGGCTTAATCCAAAGTGGCAGCCGTTCGCCCTCCTCACCTTTTACGTAGCCCTCATATTTATCCATCTCTGAGTTCATCAGCCTAAAGCCGGACCATACTCGAGCCTCGCAAAAGCGCAATGCGCCATAATCTAGTGGCGCAAAGGTATCGGCAAAGTTGAAATCTTTCTTTTTACCATCGAAATATCCTTTTTTCTTGGCAAAACTAAATACATCATCCGAATACATACAGTTCTCCTTGTCTTTGAGTGGAAAAGTGGTGATTCGTGCTTGGTTGGCATGACCGGACACCATACCATCGGGTATTTTGCGCGCTACCCAAACGGCACCTTTATTACCTACGCCCTTCCCTATCATCTCCATGATCCAAACCTCGTTTTTATCGGCTATCGAAAAGGATTCGCCTGAGCTATAATAGCCGTATTCAGCAACTAAATCCGTCATTACTTTGATAGCCTCGCGAGCTGTTTTTGCACGTTGTAGCGCAATGTAAATCAAGCTACCATAATCTATGATACCAGTGGTATCTACCAACTCCGAACGACCAGTAAAAGTGGTTTCCCCTATGGCCACCTGGTGCTCGTTCATGTTGCCAATAACGGTATAAGTTTGTTTGGCTTGCTTTATCTTTCCCAAATATTTACCTGTGTCCCATTCGTAAACATCAAGCATGGCATCATCTGGCCAGATTTGTCCCGGCCAATAATATAGCTCGCCAAAAAGGTCGTGCGAATCGGCCGAATAGGATATCATGGTCGAGCCGTCGGCAGATGCACCTTTGGTAATCAAAAAGTTGGTACAAGCCCGGCCGTGCTGCGGAAACAACAAGACAATGCCCATAACAAGCGATAGTAAAAACTTTGCTTTGCTCATAAGTGATATTTTTATAAGTTTAAATTCTATGTCATGGTCACAAAAATAACACTTTTTGCCACATAGCAAGGTTAAAACGGAGGTTTAAGGAAAAGCATGTACTTATTAGAAATAGAAAAAACATTTCTATCAGACAGCAATGGCACTTGAAGAACCTTTGTGCACATAGTGCTATCATTGTGATCATTGTGGTAAAAAAACGTAACCACAAAGTAAACAAGGTAGGCACAAAGTACACGATGAAATTTGATTTGATTATTGCTTTAGTACTTCGCCCAATGTATTTAGTATTTTTTTGGACGTTAATGTCCAATGTTCCCATAAAGATAATCAGTCTATAATTCGTAGTATTAATAATTCACATTTAACTTGAGAATGCTTGCCCTAGCAAGAAAGTAGATAGGTATTAATAAATTTCTATTATTTTGTATTATTAATATTGTTACAATCTAATAATAAAGAGTTTGTACTTTATTATATGTGATATTTTTTTTCAAAATCAATATTTGTATGACAAATATTTTGGGCTACAAAAAATATTCATTATTTTGGTATACTTAATACAACAATTTCTTAATTTAAACTTATTATTCATGAAAAATTTTACTTTTTTATTAAGCTTTGCCGCTCTAATTATTTTTAGCGATAGTCTTAGCGCTCAGACAGTTTTGTTTGAAGAGAATTTTGATGATGGTAGTGCAGCTGATCGCTGGTCAGTTACAACTAATGATGGAACTAACAACTTAGATTTTGCTTTCGACTACATTACTTCTGGAATAGAAGCGGCACCCAATGGTGGCGGTAATTGTCTTAAATTAGAATCAAATACAGATGAAGCCAATACTACCCCTAGTATTATTGTGGTAACACCTACGGATGAAACTTTTAGTGGTAATTATATTATATCATTTGATATGTGGATGAATTATGGAACTTCCGGAACTACTGAATATAGTTATTTTGGTGTAAAAAACCTTACAGATCAAACTGGAGCTCAGTTTAAAATAACAGGTGATAACGGTGCAACCAATGATTTTAATGCTTTCGTTGATGGTAGTCTTATTTCAACTGACGAAGCAGGAGTATACTATAATAGCTCAAGAAATGGTCTAGATTATAATGCATTTTATGATGGCGCTGATCCAGCTTTTGAATGGTTAGAAGTAGTTCTTGAAGTTTCTGCATCTACTGTTGTTTTTAAGCTTAATGGAAATGTAGCTATTACTGCTCCTGCTACTACCGTTAATGGTAATCTAGTACTTGGATACGAAGATTTATTCTCTTCATACGGCGGTGTTGATGCTTATATTCTTTTTGACAATATTAAAGTCATTGAAGATGTTTCTACAGGAATTAAGACTAAGCAATTAGAAACTTTTACAATGTATCCTAATCCTGCTAATGAAATTCTAAATATAGTTGTTGAGAACCGTTCAAAATTTGAGTTGTTAAATTCTATAGGACAAGTAATTATTTCTAAAGTTATTGAAGGTGGAAATAATGTTATTGAATTAGGAAATCTTAAAGGTGGATTTTATATTGCAAAAGTAACTAACGAAGCCGGTCAATCACAAACTCGCAAAGTTTTAGTAAAAAAATAAAAATTTGAAATAAAAAGCTCGTTCAGCAATAATGAATGGGCTTTTTTTGTTTATTTTATCTTGTAATACAGGCAAAACAAATAGTTAAAGTGAAACTATTTGACTTTGGGCGGCACTTGTCTAATTAAAGTTAACAAAGAGTATCTGTCGACTTGAATAATGATGAATTGTATGAAGATTTACCGATTATTTTAAAAACTTTCTTACCTACCTTTTTTGGGGGTACGCTTTTTCTTTTCTACGGTGTAACCGAATTTACCTATCATTTTACCCACCTCAAAATAATGGCCATGCGAGTAACAGATAGGTTTTGAATCGATTAAGGAAAATGCTCCTGTTTCGGAGTCGATATATTTATCATCGGCTTTTACGTTCACCACTTCGGCCATAAACATGTCGTGAGTACCAAGTTCTATTACCTGGGTTACCTTGCACTCTATATTAATCGGCGACTCTTCTATAATAGGTGCACTAACCACGCTGGCCTTACCGGGAGTAAGACTCATCTGTTTAAACTTATCGTATTTGCGTCCCGAGCGTACGCCACACCAGTCGGTTGCAAAGGCCAGATCCTTGGTGGTGAGGTTAATTACAAACTCCCCTGTTTCTTTTAAAACAGCATACGAATGGCGACCTTTGCGC
>JAGXIP010000261.1 GCA_024635585.1 Saccharicrinis sp.
CTTTCTGTACTTTCAGCTTCCATCATTACAACGCCATTTGCTTCCTGAAACACTTTTTCGGAAAAGGCAGATTGGGCAAAGCCAAAAATTACAGCTAACAATAATAATACGGTGTAGCGGTTTTTCATGATTAATAAATTTAAAGATTTGATAATGTGATGATTTGGTGATTTGGTGATTTGTGACTGACAAGGCATACATGTTATTGATATGCAGTTGTCAGTCAGTAGTCATAATTAATCAAACATTTATTTTTCATTTACGATTACTGATGGTTTACAATACTTTAACGCCATTTGATATTTATAAACAAATTTAAACATTGGAGTACTAAACAATTAATACCCTTGTTGCATATTCTGTAAATTATTGTTGCTTTATATTCGGATGTTGCATCAATGCAACATCCGTTTGGTTCCAATTTATTAATTGTCCTTCTCCTGCAAAATAACTTCGCCGTACGATTCAACTGCTTTTACTTCGGACTGAGAACTGGCGACGGAAGACTTAAAACTTTTGCCATATTTTATTAGCTTTGGAAATTCAAAAAAACAGTAAAAAGTCCAACATATGGAACAAGATAAAATACAATTATTGATGACCATGTTTACCAAACATAGTGGCAAACAGGTAGAATCAATGAACATATTGCCCCTTTCGGGTTCGTACCGCGAATATGTACGTTTGAGTGGCGATGGCTTTAGTGCGGTTGGTGCCTACAATGCCGATAAAAAAGAAAACGATGCTTTTATAGGTTTTTCAGAGCATTTTTTTGCTAAAGGCTTAAAGGTACCGGAAATCTATAGTGTTGATAGCCAAAATGATGTGTATCTTTTAGAAGATTTGGGCAGTATTACTTTGTTCGATTTTTTGCAAAAGAATAGATCTGAAGATGAGTTTTCGGATAGCCTTATCGACATTTATAAAAAAACCATCGAAGAGCTGGTTCTGTTTCAGCTACGTGGAACCGAAGGACTCAATTTTGATTTGTGTTATCCCCGCAAGGCTTTCGACCGGCAATCGATGCAATGGGATTTGCATTATTTTAAATATTATTTTTTAAAGCTGGCTCAGGTACCTTTCGACGAGCAGGCATTGGAGGAAGATTTTCAGCGCTTGATGGATTATTTACTTGAAGCCGATCACCATTACTTTTTATATCGTGATTTTCAATCGCGTAATATCATGATAAAAAATGGCCAGCCTTGGTTTATTGATTATCAGGGCGGTAGAAAAGGTGCGCTCCAATACGATTTGGCATCCCTTTTATACGATGGCAAAGCCGACATTCCCGTTCCGCTACGCGAAATGCTTTACACGCATTACATCGACACCTTAAAAACGCACATTGAGGTGGACGAGGAATCCTTTAAAAATCATTATGCAGGCTACGTGTATATCCGAATTATGCAAGCTATGGGAGCCTACGGATTTAGGGGTTTCTACGAAAAAAAGGAACACTTTTTAAAGAGTATCCCCTATGCCCTCAAAAATATAAGTTATTTGTTGCAGAACCATCCTTTGCCTATCCATATACCTGAACTCAACCAGGTTTTGGAAGCGCTCACCCAAAATCAGCAATTGTTAAAAATAAATGCACTAACCGTAACCATTAATAGCTTTTCGTATAAAAGAGGCATACCCTACGATATGAGTGGCAACGGTGGCGGTTTTGTGTTCGACTGTAGGGCTGTGCACAACCCAGGAAGGTACCCTGAATATGCAAAGGCAACAGGCAAAGACAAAAGCGTAATCAAATTCTTTGAAAAAGAACCCGAAATGGAAGCGTTTTTAAACGGCGTATTCCCTTTGGTATCCACATCGGTAGAGAAATATATTAACAGAAATTTTAAACATTTAATGGTGAATTTTGGTTGTACAGGAGGACAACACCGATCGGTTTACAGTGCCGAACGCTTAAGCGAATACATCCAAAACAAGTATCCCGTAACGGTAGAGCTCCATCATATTGAGCAGGAAATGAATCCTGTTGGACAAAGAAGATAATTATTGGGGTTTGTTCTAATTTATTTTTTTTAACATAGCTTGAGTTATGGGAAAAACAAAGTGTAAAACAGAAAAGAAAAGTGATATAGATCCTATAAAGCAAAAAGAAGATAAATACAGATGCAAAAAGTGCGACCGTACTGCTAATAAGGAGGGCAAACTCTGTAAACCAAAAGATAATAAATAAAAGTTGGATGAATGCACTTATTTTTGCTGCAGGTTTAGGAACGCGCTTAGGCAGTTTAACGCAAAACGTGCCCAAGGCATTGGTGGAGGTAGCAGGTAAGCCGATGCTCCTCCATGCCATTGAGAAGCTTATCGAAACCAGGGTTACGAATATTGTTATCAATGTACATCACCATGCCCAAGCGGTTAAAGATTATGTGAATACCTTACAATTGCCAAATATCCAAATACACATTTCAGACGAAAGCGACCTATTGCTCGAAACCGGTGGAGGCTTGCTTAAAGCTGCCCCGCTGTTTACACCCGGAAAATCCATTATCATGTATAATGCAGATGTGCTTACCGGAGCCAACCTAAACCTCATGGTGGAATACCATCGAAAAAAGAAGGGCTTGGCTAACTTAATGGTGAAGGACAGACCTACAGCACGCTATTTATTGTTTGATGAAGATTTGCGCCTTTCGGGTTGGGAAAACATAACTACAGGGGAGCAACTTATAAGTCGCAAAAACGATGTTCATGTTCCTTTGGCCTTTTCGGGGGTGCATATTGTTGAGCCAGAGATACTAGACTATTTAGGGGCTGAGCGAAAATTTTCTATAACCAATGGATACCTTGATTTATCGTCCCATCATGCCATTTATGGATGGAGAGATTGGGACGAGTATTGGTTTGACATAGGAACACCCGAAAAACTAGACATAGCCAATCATTTTTTTAAATCATCCTAAAATCTTTAAAAGTCAGACTAACAATACATTAAACGATGACAAAGACCGAAAAACGAAAAGACAAGAGTTATTTTAGAAGTTTCTTCAAAGCCATTACGGGTGGAAGCGCTCTTTTAATGATTGCCACCTTTGCGGCCATTGTTTGGGCTAATATAAGCCCCAACCTTTACGATCATGCTTGGCACGAAATGCTCACCATCGACGTGGGAAAGTTTCACTTGAAGATGAGCTGGCACCATTGGATAAACGATGGATTAATGGCCATATTCTTTTTTGTGGTGGGGCTAGAGATAAAACGCGAATTTATGGCCGGGGAACTAAGTACCTTTAAGCAAGCTTCCTTACCAATATTTGGAGCCATTGGAGGTATGGTGGTGCCCATTGCCTTGTTCTTTTTATTTGGTCTAAGCGAAAACGCCAACAAGGGCTGGGGTATTCCCATGGCCACCGACATTGCCTTTTCGTTAGGTATTTTAAGCATGTTGGGTAAGCGCGTGCCACTTAGCCTAAAAGTATTTTTAACAGCTTTAGCCATTGTTGACGACTTGGGTGCTGTGCTAATTATCGCATTGTTTTACGGTGGCGAACTACATTGGACATATTTAATGATTGCTGCCGTTTTATTGGGTGTATTAGCTCTTGCCAACATGCGCAACATTCAAGATTTGCGTTTATATACCTTCCTGGGATTCATTATCTGGTATTTATTTCTGGAGTCAGGCACTGGCGGGCCGGGTTCGGGCTTGCATGCCACCATTGCTGGCGTGCTGATTGCCTTTACCATACCTGCGCGGCCCAAAGTACATGTGGATAATTTTTTGCCAAGAATAAACACCGGTGTCAAACATTTTGGCGACATCCCCAGAAGCACGCATGAAATAGTGTTATCTGACGAACAGATGCATGCTGTATCCGAAATAGATTATGCCGTGAGCAAGGTGCGCAGTCCGTTACAATATATCGAGCATCAGTTTCATGGTTTTATCAGTTTGTTTGTGCTGCCCATATTTGCACTAGCCAATGCCGGGGTGGTTTTGAGCGCGGGACACCATGGTGCCGAAGTGTTGGGTGTAGTATCCTTTGCTATCGCTTTTAGTTTGGTAATCGGAAAAGTGATTGGTATCACCTTTTTTGCATGGCTAGGCGTTAGATTAGGAATTTCTATCAAACCTAAAGGTTCCTCCTGGATGTCGTTTGCAGGATTAGGGCTACTGGGTGGTATTGGATTTACCATGTCCATTTTTATTGCAAGCCTTGCCTACAAAGGTATGCCCGACATTCTGAATCAAGCTAAAATTGGTATTTTCATAGGCTCTATTGTGGCAGGTGTGGCTGGTTTTTATCTTTTAAAATATTCGCTTAAAAAGGATGAAGATATGATGAGAAATAGGCGTTAGTAGAACCATATAAAAACAAAAAAAGGTACTTAGTAAGCACCTTTTTTTGTTTAATCTCAATTCATTACTACTAACTAAATACTTGTACTTTCTTTTTGCCCTCTAAAATTTCTTTGGCATAATTTAAAATAGTAGTGTCGTCAAGTTCTACAATTCCTCCATCAGGGCCAGGTTCTGTATGTATTCCTACACTTTTACCCCTTTCATAATTTTTTCCGCCAAAATAATTCCTAACGGTTTCAACATTTAAATCTAATTCTCGTGCAATAGTTCTCATGCTGCCATGTGGCAAGCTGTCTTTAAGCTGTCTTAGCTGATTGAATGTGATTGTAGTGCTCATAAGCGATATGATTTTAAATATGAAATTTGAAGTGTTTTAAATATAGACATTATAATCTAATAAAAAAAACATTTCAACATTATGCAACATCCTTTAACAATCACAAAGTCATAAATCCTTATGATGATGAATATTATCCACCAAAAATAAACTAAATTATTACTTAATCAATGTTACCGAGCTGCAAATCAAAGCTCCTTCAGAGCCTTCTGAAACGAGTTCGGAACAGGTCGTCCCGCAGGCCTGTGGGAAGTTTGGGGTAGTCTAAGCTGTAAATCAAAACTTTAGAAAAATCTCGATTCCATTAATACCCTTTTGTGACTACCCTAACCCGGCAGCTGCCGGGGAACTGGCTCTCATCGGGAAGTTCTGGTTCTCCCTTTAGGGAGTTAGAGGGTGACAAAAAACGAATTGTTGCGTTTTCTTAGAAGCACTATTTATATCGGTACCACTTTCGAAAATATCAGTATCAACACAAAAGTTAATAAGCCTGTAAATATTATCTGGTATATTTGCGTGCTATTAAATTGTGAGGCAACATGTTTGTTTAACTCTTTTTTGGCACTAGAACCTTTATCTACAATTCTACCCACCATCATACCATAAAGTTTGTAAACCAAAAAACCCAAAACCGCACCTAGTAGCAGTCCACCTAATATATCACCTGGAAAATGAACACCCAGATAAATACGCGAATAACTTACGATAAGAGCCCACATCACCATAAACACCGTATAATACCTATTTTTAAACAACAAAGAGCTAAACACAGCTAAGCCTGCGGTATTGGCGGCATGAGACGACACAAAACCATATTTACCACCTCTATAACCAAACACCGTTTTAACGATGCCTTTTAAATCAGGATCATGCGTAGGCCTAAAGCGTTCAAAACCATATTTAAAAATGTCGGTTGAAATACGATCGCATAGAACCACCAGAACAATTAATGCCAGCACCGTCATCCAGCTTTGCCATTTTTGTCCTTTTATAATGGCATAAAATAGCATCAAATACATGGGCACCCAAACCAAAGTGTCGGAAGTGAGCCAAAAAGCCTTATCGAAAAAAGCAGTATGATAATAATTTAACAATAAAAGTAATTGGCTATCGAGTTGTAAAAGAGCATCCATTGTTTACAATTTATTAGGGGTATATATTTTAAATCTGTACTATATTCGCCGCTAATATAAAAACAATCCGCTTATTCAACATTGTTTTGTAGATTTGTAATTGCTAAAACCATACTTAATAATGACAAAGAGAGTTCTTTTTCTGATAAACCCCGTATCCGGCATTGGAAAACAAAAATCGGTAGAGCGTTGTATTGAAACAGATTTAGATCATAATAAACTATCGGTTGACATCAGTTACACGCAATATAAAGGACATGCACGAGAGCTTGCCGGTCAAGCAGTGGGTAATTATGATGTTGTAGTTGCCGTGGGTGGTGACGGCACGGTTAACGAGGTGGCATCCAAACTGGTAGGCACCGAAACCGCACTGGCCATTGTGCCTGCGGGCTCGGGCAACGGATTGGCCAGGTACATGCAAATACCCATGCGGATGAACAAGGCCGTTCAATGCTTAAATAGTTTTCTGGAGAAAAAGATAGATACCATGAAGGTAAACCAATACTGCTCAGTAAATGTGGCCGGTATTGGTTTTGATGCCCACATAAGTCATAATTTTGAAGGCAAGAAATTACGTGGCCCCTTGGGTTATCTTCAACTGATAACCACGGAATTTGCAAGCTACAAATCTGAAAATTACCTACTGAAAATTGACGGAAAAATCTATGACCGAAAAGCCTTTTTAGTGAGCTTTGCCAACTCCTCACAATACGGCAACAATATTCATATCGCACCCAATGCGCTTATCGACGATGGCTTTATAGATGTGAGCATTATTCACGATTTTGCCAAGATTAATGCCCCTGCCATGATAATAAGCCTGTTGGATAAATCAATCAATAAGAATGATAAGGACGAGGTGGTTCGCGCTAAATTAATTGAAATTGAACATCCTACAGAACTAAAAGCCCATATCGACGGCGAACCTGTATTGTTGGGAAATAAGGCTACCATCCAAATTCTACCTTTGTCGCTTAAAGTAATCGTGCCACCAAAAGATTTATTGGAGATTTCCATATTGGATCCTATAAAGGAGATAATACCCAATATCACAGAATCCTTGGGCCTGGACAGTAATTGGACAAAAAAGTTGAGCGAATATTTCAACGGTCTGTATAATCCGTAAACCCCTTTTCCATGTCGCAACTTAAAATATTCAGGGCTTCGGCCGGATCAGGAAAAACATTTACGCTTACAAAAGAGTATCTGTTTTTGCTATACCAAAATCCCACCAGCTACATTAATACATTGGCCGTAACCTTTACCAACAAGGCTACAGGTGAGATGAAAAGCCGTATCCTGGAAAAGCTCTTCGAGATTTCTACCCATAAAACAAAAGATTATGTGGAGGATTTGATGGCTGAATTTAAGCTGACCGAAAAGCAGGTGAGGTTTAAAGCAGGTGTGCTGCTGAGTTACCTACTGCACGATTTCTCCAACTTTTCGGTGAGCACCATCGACAGCTTTTTTCAACGTATCATCCGTTCCTTTGCACGTGAGGCAGGCTTGGAGAGCGGTTTTAAAATTGAGCTGAACACATCTACCATCCTTCAAAAGGCAGTGGATCACCTGTTGATGAAAGTAGATTTGCCAGAGCATGCCCACCTTAAAGATTGGTTGGTAAAGTTTGCACAGCAAAAGCTTAGCCAAGGCAAAAGCTGGAACCTAAGCAGCGACCTGAACAGCCTGGGAACCGAAATATTTAACGAGTTATTTCAGCTGGAAAGTCGCGATATTTTTAACAATATTGGCAACAAAGCACAAATGCAAACCTATCTGGATCAAATTCAGGTAATTGTGGATTATTTTGAAGCGGAGATGCTTAGCATTGGAAAGCAAGGAAGTGCTATAATTGCTAAGAGTGGCTTGGAATATGATAGCTTTACAGGCAAAAGCCGAACACCTCTCAAGTACTTCGAAAAGCTTAGTGAACTGCGCGATTTTGAGCCTACTGCAACCCTATTAAAAATCATTGACGAACCCGAAAAATGGGGACGCAAAGATAATACGGAAACAGTAAACCAGCAGATTGAAGCCATTTATCCAAACCTCAATAGCCTTATAAAAAAGGCTGTTGATTTGTTGGAACGCGAGTTTGAAAACTACAACACCGCAAAGGTTATCGCTCAAAATTATTTTGCCCTGGGCATTATTGCCGATATTGCCCGCGAGGTGCAAGCTATCTGTCGCGACGAAAATATTTTTTTGATTGCCGACTCCTCTCACTTTCTGCATAAAATAATAGACCAAAACGATACTCCGTTTATATACGAGAAAATAGGCACGCGCTTTCAGAATTTCATGATTGACGAGTTCCAGGACACCTCGAAGCTACAATGGCTCAATTTTAGACCGCTCATCGAAAACTCATTGGCCTCTGACCAAACAAGTCTTATTGTTGGCGATGTGAAACAATCCATCTATCGTTGGCGCAATTCCGACTGGAACCTGTTGGCCAACGCCGTAGAGTATGATTTTGCCCAGTTTGGCAGTCAGGTTCTTTCCTTGGATACCAATTGGCGTAGCCTCTCGAATATTGTGGGATTTAACAACTCTTTGTTTGTTTCGGGTGCACAGGCCATTCAAAATAATTTTAACACTTTATTTACGGAGCACATTAAGGATGAATCGCTTATAGCTGAATTCGGCACCAAAATTTCGCACGCGTACCATGATGTTCATCAAATTACACCTTCAAACAAACTTACCAACGAAGGACACATACATGCACGTTTTTATGCGACGGATAAAGAACTTAGTTACGGTGAACGGATGCTTAGCGACTTGGTGCAAGATGTAGAGCAACTCATCACAAAAGGATACAAATACAGCGATTTATGTATTTTGGTGCGCAAAAAAGGCGAAGGAGAAACTATTGCCAATGCATTGCTTTCGGGCACTTATTCTCATTCGGGAACCATCGTGCCCGTCATTTCCAATGAGTCTTTGTTTTTATCGGGTTCATCAGCCGTTAATTTTATGATGGCACAAATAAAGTATCTACAAAATCCCAACAACCTGATACTTAAAGCCGAAATGGTTTTAAACCATCAACTACTCCATAACGAGTCACAATCATCACCACTAGAAGTGGGACAGTTTTTTGAGTTCAACAAGGAAACAGGCTTTGCCAATCAAGAATACGATTGGATAAATCAACTCCTCACACAACGTCAAAAACCCTTGTTAGAACTGGTTGAGATGCTGGCACACAAGCTGCCCGAAGAGCTCAAGGAAAAACAAGGTATCTTTATCCAGGCATTTATCAACTGCACCAACCAGTTTATAAAAGATTACTTTCCTGATTTGAGTGCATTTATAGAATGGTGGGACGACAAAGGAAAAACGGAAGCTATCGCTGTTCCCGACAATCAGGAAGCCATAAAAATAATGACCATCCACAAATCCAAAGGTCTGGAATTTAAAGTGGTGCTTATCCCCTACTGCAACTGGAAACTCGACACAGAAATTAATAGTAACATTATATGGTGCCGCCCCAACAAAGCACCCTTTGATCAGATAAGACTACTGCCCGTAACTTATACATCGCGACTGCAAAATACCATATTTAAAGAGGACTATTTTAAAGAGCGCCTTTACCAATATGTTGATAGCCTAAATATGCTGTATGTGGCCACAACGCGAAGTTGCGAGGTATTGTTAACTTATGGCGACGGCCCTACCAGAGAGTACAAAAAACAGCTCAAAAGCGTTTCGGATTTAATGTATTGGGCCATCGATGATCAGCTATTTAACAATGAACCGGGATTTATTGACCTTGGTGCTTCGTGGGATAAAGAAAACAACGTGTTGCGCTATGGTGAGATACCTACTCCACAAGAAAAAAACAAGGATAAAAGCGAAATCATAAGCGAAGCCTTAAAACCTTTCAGCAATAAGTTACTGAGCGATAATCATATTGCTATTAAAACTGATAGCACTGAATATTTTACCGTAGATGGAGCACAAAGCAAAGTAAATTATGGAAAGGTGATGCACGAAGCTTTTGAATACATACGCACTGCCGAGGATATTGATAATGCTTTAACAAAAATGCTTTTTGAAGGAAAGCTGAGGGAGGAAGAAAAGCAGATACTTAAAACACAGATAGCCACGCTCATTGACAAACCTGAAACAAAAGCTTGGTTCGACCCTAGCAATCGGGTTAAGGCCGAAAACGCCATCTTAACTAAAAACGGCACTTACAGACCCGACCGGGTGGTATTTTTAGATGATGAAGTGCATGTAATCGATTATAAGTTTGGCCATATTGAGGAACCCAAATACGAAAAGCAGGTATCGCAATACGTTCGTCAGATAAAAGGCATGGGCCATAAAACAGTTAAAGGTTTTATATGGTATGTTACCTTGGGTAAGATAGTTCCTGTGTCAACGGATTTTGTTCAAGGTAGTTTATTTTAATATTTGTAACGAAATAGCATGAATCGTTCTTATTTTAATCAGGATATTTGGTAAAACCAAAAAAAATCAATGAACTCGTTTCAGGAGGCAGGCTATCACAAAATTTCTTCACTTCCAAAATACATTTGAGGTGGCGGGATGTCGCTTCGCTCCATATCTCAAAATCTCTTATCTCAAAATCTCTTATCTATTGTCTTTTTATTACCTTTGCACTCATCATAATTTTGGCACAACAATGAGAAAGGAATTTTCTACATTTAAAGTTTTAGGAATCACACTATTGGTGACTATGTCGTCGTGTGTTGTTGGTTCAATGGAACTGAATGCTGAAATGCTCCGTAACTACGGATTTGAGCTTGATATTACATCAACCGACAAAACACAAGTTGTTTGTAAGCAGAAAAAATCAAAGATATCTTCTACTTCAAAATTCAAGATTGGTTCTATCATTGAATCTGGCAGAACCCACATAACTTTTGCGGGATTATCTATTGATTATACGCCCATTTTATTTGAACTACGGTCTGCATACTACCCCAATACATTAATTAACAGGATAGTTACATACGGAGAGATAGCCTTTGCAACATCCTACCATGGCATAAACTTCCAAAACAGGGCAGGCCCTTCTACTTGCTAAAGTTAGATTTCGAAACCATCGAATTATCATCAAAAAAATCATTTACCCAAATAATAAATCAATTGGAATAAAATACCCGAGGTGTTTTGTTCCGGTATTATAAATATTACCATGGCATTTATAAATCAAATGGTTACCAAATTGTTTGGTAGCAAATATGAGAGAGACTTAAAGGAGCTGAACCCTATTGTAGATTTAGTAAAGGCTGTAAGTCCTCAAATCGAAAAATTGAGTAACGACGAACTCCGCACGAGAAGCAACGATCTAAAAGCCAAAATTATGGCTCATATTAAGCCTGAACAGGATAAGGTTGCCGAGTTAAAAGATAAAACGGAGGACGATTCACTTAGCATTGCAGAACGGGAGAAAACGTATGCAGAGATAGATAAGATTGAAAAAGAAATAGACGAGAAGCTGGAAAGTTTTTTGGGCGAAGTACTACCCGAAGCTTTTGCTATTTTAAAGGATACGGCTCGCCGATTTACCCAAAACGAAACCATTGAGGTTACCGCATCGCAGTTTGACAGAGACTTGGCTGCCACACACGATTTTGTAGAAATTGAAGACGACAAAGCCATTTGGTTCAACTCGTGGGAAGCCGGTGGAACCACCATTACATGGGAGATGATACATTACGATGTACAGTTGTTTGGTGGAGTGGCTCTCCACCAAGGTAAAATTGCCGAAATGGCAACAGGTGAAGGTAAAACTCTGGTAGCAACCCTGCCTGTTTTCTTAAATGCACTTACCGGACGCGGTGTTCACCTTGTAACCGTTAACGATTACCTGGCCAAACGTGACTCCGAGTGGATGGGTCCGCTTTATCAGTTCCACGGTCTTTCCGTAGATTGTATCGATAGGCACCGCCCCAATTCCAATGAGCGTCGTGCAGCTTACATGAGCGACATTACTTTTGGCACCAATAACGAATTTGGTTTTGATTACCTGCGCGATAATATGGCCATATCGCCAGAAGACTTGGTCCAACGCAAGCATAATTATGCCATTGTGGATGAGGTGGACTCCGTATTGATTGACGATGCTCGTACACCCCTAATTATATCGGGTCCTGTGCCTAAAGGCGACGATCAGTTGTTTGATGAACTTAAACCCAAAGTTGAAAAACTGGTAGAAACACAGCGTCAGCTTGTTTCGGGCATATTGATAGATGCCAAGAAGAAACTCAAATCAGACGATAAAAAAGTGGTTGAAGAAGGCTCTTTGGAGTTACTTCGTGCATTTAAAGGTTTGCCACGCAACAAGGCGTTGATTAAATTCTTGAGTGAACCAGGAATGAAAGCACACATGCTTAAAACCGAGAACTTTTACATGCAAGAGAACAGCAAAAACATGCATATTGTTACCGATACGCTGTTTTTTATTATCGATGAAAAGCATAATTCCATTGAGCTTACAGAAAAAGGTATTGACCTGATTACCGGAGCTTCGGACGATCCCCAGTTTTTTGTGCTGCCTGACATTGGTTCCGAAATTGCCGAACTAGAAAAAGGGAGCCTTAGCGATGCAAGCAAATTAGAGAAAAAGGATGCCCTTTTACAGAGCTACAGCGTAAAATCAGAACGCGTACACACCATCAATCAGCTATTAAAGGCCTATACCCTATTCGAAAAAGATACTGAGTACGTGGTGATGGACAACAAAGTGAAGATTGTTGATGAACAAACTGGCCGTATCATGGAAGGTCGCCGTTATTCTGATGGTTTGCACCAGGCCATTGAAGCTAAGGAGCATGTTAAGATTGAGGCTGCCACACAAACCTATGCCACCATCACGCTCCAGAATTATTTTAGGATGTACAGCAAGCTTTCGGGTATGACGGGTACAGCCCAAACCGAGGCGGGAGAATTATGGGATATCTACAAGTTAGATGTGGTAGTTATCCCTACCAATAAACCCATTGTTCGTAACGACTGGAACGACAAGGTTTATAAAACAAATCGCGAAAAATATAATGCTGCCATCGAAGAAATCGTTGGACTAGTAAAAG
>JAGXIP010000262.1 GCA_024635585.1 Saccharicrinis sp.
CCCAAATTATTGGTGAAAACACCATTATTTGTAAAATCACCAAACAAGCCCATGTCTGCCTGTTCATGCATCCTCATATTGCCATTGTTTTGCATCTGACCATTTGAATAAAAGGGATTCCACAGTAGCGCTATGAGCAAATATAACGTAAATTTCTTTGGTGACATATAAACAAAGGTGGAACTATTAAACCGAAAAGAGATTACATCCCAAGATGTAATGCTTACGCATATCCCACAAAAAGCTTCACAACAGAAATTTCAATCTATCCTAAATTAGCTTTATTGGTGGCACTCTATTTTTATACGGCTTTTCAGAATAAAAGTTATGTTTGTGCAGCAAGAATCTGCAGCAGAAATGTCCTGGGTTTTTTGTGAGATGAAATGCCGTATTTTTAATTTATGGCTATATTTAGCAATAGGATGAGGGGTGGCTGAATGTTGAGTGAAGAATTTTCAATGGTGAATGTGCAGTTATCCATTTAACATGTATTTGAAAAAACACATACTGGTGATTGTCATACACTTCTTGGTAGCAATTAAAATGGACATAGAAATAGAACAAACAAAGGAGGGTATTTCAACTTTCTGCGAGACGGTGAAAAATGGATTTGAACTATTGTCAGAAGTGAGATTGGAGCTAGACAAAATATCTGCGGTTAAAACAAAATGGAAAAAATAACCCAGACCAAGGGAGTGTCAGACAAAGGCTTGTTCTATGTGATTTTAAAGACAGATGCAAATGAAAAAATTATGATTCCAAACAAGATATTTCTACAAAAAGCTACCAAGATAAATTTATGAAAACAACACGTATAATTCTATCCATCAGTTTTCTATTACTTTTTCCACTTGTATTAAAAGCACAGCATAAATATGAAAGAGAATATAGAATAAAGTCTGAAACAATTCAGCAATCTGCCCAAGAGTTTATAGATTCTATCGGTTCAGATTCTAAAATAAAATGGTATAAAGAAATAAGTCTGAACGATATTACTATTGAAGCCAAATTTAAACACGACAAGAAGAAATTTAGTATTGAATTTGATACATTGGGAATATTACAGGACGTAGAATTTGTAATTAAAAAAAGAGAAATAAGTTCTGCAGTCTATAATAAAATAGAGCATAAACTTGATTCTCTGTTCCAAAAATGGAAATTTCAAAAGATACAAACACATTTTAAAGGTAGAAATAAAGATATAATAACTTCTATAAATAATAATGAACCAACCGCCTCGATAAAAGTTTCTTACGAGATAGTCTTAAAGGGAAAAGCTCTTGGAAACACACAACTCTATGAAATCACCTTTAATGAACAAGGAGAAATACGGGGTATTTTACAGATTATACAAGATAAAGCCGACCACCTTGAATATTAGAATAAAACTTCTGTTGGTATTTTTTATTCTTATAAGCTCAAAAGATATTTGTGCACAAACCCAAACCAGAATTGGATTTTTACCTTCTATAAATTACAACCACGAAATAAATAAAGTATGGGAAGTAAATTTCAAGTTTGAATCAAGGCATTTTGTGTTTGACAAAAGCACTTCACAAAGTGGTGTCTTTAAATATAAATATTCCTTAAGTGATGTTTCCGCTTTGGTAGGAAGAAAAGTAGGTTTAAATTCAAAAGTTGTTTTAGGGGTTTTAACACGTATGGAACCTGATGCAGTATCCTACAGGACAATTCAGCAATTTATATTTCAAAACAAAATAGAGAACTTTCGAGTAGCACACAGAATAGCTAGTGACCAGACCTTTTCCTCAACTGAACCTACTGAATTTAGATTAAGATACAGATTTAGTGCCGAAATACCACTATCAGGTCTAATAGTGGATGTTAAAGAGTTCTATTTCAAATTTAATACAGAGGCTCTCAATAGTATTCAAGATAATGAATATGATTTAGAATTAAGAGCAGTTCCTAACATTGGCTACGTAATCAATGAACAGAACAAGATAGAATTGGGACTGGACAATCGTTTTGTTTCATTTATAGACAACCAAACACGTTTTACATCTTGGGTTACCATAAATTGGTTCCTTTAAAATAATTGCATAAGCTACAAATGAAAGTTGCTACATTTGTAAATTTAAAAAAAATAGAATAAAATGGTCGTTTCCTTACTATTAATTGTTGTTGGGTTTTTAGGTCTAATTTTTGGAGCTAATTGGCTTGTTGATGGAGCATCAGGCTTGGCGAAAAAGTATAATATTCCCGATTTGGTAATTGGTTTGACAATTGTCGCTTTCGGTACTTCTGCACCTGAATTAGTTGTTAACTCTGTAGCTTCAATTGATGGCCTATCAGATATAGTTTTGGCAAATATTATTGGTAGCAATAATTTTAACTTATTTATAATATTGGGAATAGCTGGTTTAGTTTATCCAATTACTGTGCAATCCTCAACTGCTTGGAGAGAAATTCCAATATCATTAATAATTACAATAGTTTTATTTGCGCTTGCAAATGATTTTTTCATCAATCAAAACTCGGTAATATCAAGACTTGACGGAATTATTTTACTCATATCTTTTATATGTTTTCTGTACTATATATTTAAACAAATGAAAACGGAAAAAATTGAAATAGTTCCTTATATTCAAAAGTCAAATATTAAGATTTGGACTTTAATTCTAATTGGTTTTAGCGGTCTTATTATTGGTGGAAAATTAGTTGTCGATAATAGTATAGATATAGCCACAGATTCAGGAATCAGTCAAAAAATAATTGGATTAACTATAATTGCTGCTGGAACTTCACTACCTGAATTAATTACTTCAATAGTAGCTGCCCTTAAAAAGAATAGTGACATCGCAATTGGTAATGTTATTGGTTCAAACATATTTAACATTCTTCTTATTCTTTCAATTAGCGCTTTAATAAATCCTATAGAATATAATCAGTTTTTTAATCAAGACTTCGCCATATTGATTGGAGGAACAGTTTTCTTAATTATCGCAATGTTTACTGGTAAAAGAAAAAAGCTAGACAGATGGGAAGCATTAGTATTAGTTAGTTTTTATTTGATGTATACTACTTATTTAGTATCAAAAGAGTTATAAATTCAGACCTGAAACTCCAAGTTTTGAAAAAAAATAGATTGGAATCTAATCTGAACTGAAAAATTAAAAGCAGTAAAAAACGCAAGGTTATAATGTATATAAAAATAGGCGAAACAGTAATAGATTCCAGGCTTTTGTCTCGTATCAAACTTTGTGCTTAACAGAAAGTTTACTGCTTCGAAATCGCCTACTTTTCATATACTAGACCGTCAGACTGCGCAATAACCCACATTTCTTTTTTAATAACCTTTTTTTGTTTTTCAGCGTGTTAACACGTGTTTTTGGTATTTTTAATTCGTACCAAACTCTTTTTAAATTATATTTCACTTTAGCTTAATATATCCACCAGAAAATAGGTGCGCTAAAATCGCCTTTAATTGATCAGATTAATGTACTTTTCTCGATAAAAAAGGGGGTGTTGCGAAGACTCCCGTTAGCAATCATATTAAAAAAATGAACGACAATCAAAATAACCCGTTTTGGGAATCAGAATTAACCACGATTCTAGTTGTTTCAGATATATCCATTTCAAAATCATTTTATACGAATGTATTGGGTGCTAAAATATTTCGCGAATATGGCGGCGATTCCTTAGTCCTGAAATTTTTAGGAAATTGGATATTATTAGTAACTCCCGGAGGCCCAACTGACGATAAGCCTGAAACAAATTTTATAGTGCCTAAAGAATTTAATTCAGTTAGTCATTCTTTTACAATTAGGGTTAGGGATTGTCGAAAGTCCTATGAATTATTAAAGAAAAATGGAGCTAAATTTATAACACCTCCTTTGGACAGGGGGGCAGAAACAAGATGTTTTTTTAGAGATCCTGACGGTCATTTATTCGAAATAAGTGAATATCGTTCATCAGAATGATCAAACTATTGCCATCAATTTACAAGCAATCAGACTTCGCTGTCACTTGACGGCGTCTCATCATTGACCGCTGGAATTCAGCAGAAATGAAATAGATTCTTAAAATACTGTCAAGTGTTCTTTCTTTCTCAATCCTTCGAAACAGCGATGCACACCGCACTTATCACAACAACTATGCTAATTTAAGCTTACCAGATCCTTCATTCATTTTATGGCCACATAAAAAATATATCACGCAAAACAAAAGCGCAGTATTTGAGATGTTGGAACATCTATACAATCAGATTTAATTAATATTAACTACGGTAATATTAACTACGGCGTACTTGGGAAATCCCCTGTCATTCCAAAGCTGACATTAAGTAGAGATAATTCTATAACATTAACTCCACCATCACAGTTCAGGTCGGCTAGCGGATTATAATTTGAATCGCCTACTACGCTTCCAAAAGCTATACCAACAAGTGAAATATCTGTGATATTTACACCATTATCTCCGTTTATATCCCCTTGAATGAAGGAGCCCAAGTCTAAATTATTTGCACCAGCGGACATAACTTGATTCAAAAATCCCTTCTGAAGGCTTCCTTCAATCTTTACAAAAACGTCCAAGTTTCCTAGTGGAACGTCTGCAAGAGAATAGGTTCCATCTCCACCAATGGATGTATTATAAAGTTCAACCAATGTAGATGTTCCGGTTTCGTAGAAAGCGACGGTCATGTCTCGAGGACTACAGTTGCTATTCCATTCAGCAATGCCTGTCAAAGCTGCAGAAATAGATTCACCAACACAATCACACGTTGGTGTAACCGTATCGTTTTCAGTTCCAGCGTCACCATCGTCACATGCATCACCTATGTTCAATGACAATTCTGGGCAATCGTAAATGACCGTGCAACCATTGAAGTAAGTCACTGCCTTGGCAGCGACGTCTTGTCCGATGATTATTCCGTTCTTTCTTCCTGGAATGTCGTCGCAAGGTGGGTGTATTCCTCCCCAAATCCGAGATAGACCTGATTCATCTGCGGCATCCTGATAAGTAGCCCATTGCAATTCTATGTTCATACTAGGCCCGTCTTCAAATACCAAGAATTCATCTTGCTCGGCAGTAAAAATTCCCATCCCTCCTGGGAAATAAGGATCTCCTGTCAGGGATGTCAAGATCTCTGCGGCTGCTCTAGAGAAGGTCGAGTGACCTGAGATATATCCCGCGAAAGGAGGTGTAACAAAGGAAGGTCTTTGATAGGGTTCCCACTCAGATGCATAGATCCAATCCACGCCAGCTTCGTCAACATCCACGTTATTTATAGCGTTATGACCTCTCCAGGCTTTGACCTTGATGTCTCCCACAAATTCATCATTAACACCGGCAAGCGGATCGCCTGTTAGGATCACTTCCACCAGGCCTGGGACTAAAGCAACGCCAGCGGGATGATAGGATACGCCTCCCGGGTCTGAACTCTGTCCTTTACCTGCCATCGCTCTGATAGCCGAGATAGGCCTCAAGTAATCATGCCATCCTTTGATTCCCCATGTGGATACTGCCGCATCATGCATGGCTCCGCCCATCATGAAATAGCTCTTTACATCCCACTCCAGATCATCGAGCACAGGTCCTTCTCCCATGAATTTCTTTTCCAAAGAATCATGGTCAGATACATAGTTGAGCAAAGTAAACCAGTGACCCGGAGGCGTTTCACTATGTGGTCCATCCGCCCAGAACTCTGCCAGCACACGTGCATAGTCCGCTCTTGGCACCATATTCGGAGCATAAGGTTGCCCTGTTGAAGGATTTACTGCGTGGCCTGGACTGGTGGTACTTCCATTCATTTGATCATAGAAAGATGGATAATCGGCAACCGTGGCTGGAAGTTCGTTCCTATTACCGATAGATGCCGGTGAAATATCCCACATGACGCCATCGGTTGGATCTAGTTGTGAACTCCATATCAAGGTCGTCATAAAGTTCCAACGGTAACCTTCTGAATCGATCACTCCTGTAGTGTCCATCAAAGGAGGCGTTCCTGGGTCATGATATATCTCGTAATCAAAGTTATCCCGATTATAGGTCACTTTATCAGCTTCATCCAAGGCAAAGGGAGTTACCTGCCCCCACTCTGGACTGAGGAAATCCGGTGTGCTAC
>JAGXIP010000263.1 GCA_024635585.1 Saccharicrinis sp.
ACTATAAGCCGGTCAGGGGGTCAGTATGCCGGAATGACAATATAAATTACTCCAATAAATTTATTATTGGGGGGGTCAGTATCCCGGAATGGGGGGTCAGCTTCGTCCGGAATGGGGGGTCAGTATGCTCCGGAATCTACACTTATTATTGCCTCTCTTTGAAACACTGCTTTTTTAACTCACAACGGTAACTAAATGAATAAGATGACTGGAATTGTATTTATTATTGCGGGCTTGATCTCGCTTATTATTGGCACCATTATTTACTTCTCCGGCAAGGAAAATCAGAGTGATGACACCCTCAAAACAATTGAGCATGCTGTTGATATAGCAATATCCGATGGTGTTCTTACAAACAATGAGAAAGACACTTTACCTAGATTGGCAACAGACAAGAAGTTAGATGCTGAATTTGTTATAGATACTGCTCAAAGGCGAATTGTGGAATCAAAAACTAAAGCGGAGACTGTCATCATAGACATCAATAAAAAGAATGGTGATGATTTCGAAGCTTATATTGTAGAAAAGCTGAATCCTAAATATTTCAAAATCAAACAGTGGCAAGGTGATAAATATGCTAATGGACGTTATGCTGAATCAAATCTTAACCCTGATATTATAATTGAATTCTCACTTGGAAGGAATACATCAACTTTTGCAATAGAGTGTAAATGGCGTAAAGATCTTTATAAGGGAGGTCTGGAAATTACAGATGATGACCAACTTGACAGATATCGTAAATTTGAACGGGAGTCAGGTAATAAGGTTTTCGTCGCAGTAGGCCTGGGTAACGAAGGCTCATCACCGGCAAGATTGTTTATTATTCCTCTTTCCAAGGTTAAAGGTAGCTTCATGGCTATAGATTATTTAGCAACTTTTGAAAAGAATGAGATTAAGAAGAATCTGTATTACGATGAGGAGGCTGGGACATTGAGGTAAGTTAATTAGCTGAGATATATCAACTCTTCAAAAACACATTCTCCTGATGGTATTCAAGGAATTCCTTTGATGGATAGTACTTACTTGGGGTTGACTGTTCGCACTCTATGGAATGATGTGGCTTGCTACCAGCATATCAATAAGATCTATGCCTGTTAGAGCACATTTGTTGTTATAATTGATAAAATCACGAGCGACGAAAGTTTGCAGCATTCCCATCATTAAAGTATTAAAAAGCAGCAAATAGCTGTTGTTTATTTTTTATAACTTTTACATCAATAGGTTTTATAAGTGTTAAATCTGATTTATACTTTACTTCAGTTACATTGTTCGGAATGTAGAACTCCTCAATTTTGGAAATTTCTTGGTGTAGATAAAATTGTAAAGATTGTTTTGCAATCTCATAGTCGAATTTAATCCCGATTGATTGCTCTATTGAACTTCCAAGTGTTCTGCAAACTATAAAATTTAACTTTTCAATTATTTCAAAATCATTATTGACTTTTTCGCTTATCCTCTCAATTAGATTCTTGATGCTTGCACCAGAGTTATGTTGTTTTAAAAAGATTGAAGCTATTAGGACCTGTGTGTTTGATGGGGGATTTAATTGTTCTGCTGAAAAAATGTGTTTTCTTTCGAAGTTAGCACTACTTTTCACTTCTATTCTTTCCAATCCAGCATTAAAGTCGAACTTTTCTTCCGGGATATTATGCCAATAATTTATTAATGTGCTTGCATTGCGGGAATAATCAATCAAAAAAAGTTCTGCCCATAATCCATTTACTGTTTTAGTGGGAGTATCTATAAGTGATTTAAATACTTCCACAAACTTTTTTAGCGAATCAATTACTACATCATGTGTTGGGTCTTGTCCAATTGATTTAATTAGCGTTTCTGAAATTCTTAAAAAATATTCTTTAAGATTTCTATCGCTACAACTGAATGTAATTACAGTTATGGTTTGAAGCCTTATAAGCCCATTTTCATAAATCTTACATTCGAGATTTTGTTCTAGCTGTAAGTATTTTAATCGAAAGTTTTTTAAGCTTGTATCTTTGAATCGCTTAGCTATTGTAAGCAATAAAACTGCATTTCCTTGAAAGTCTATTGCTATCCGGAAGTTAGGATATTCTGGAATAGGGATAGCATTAAAGACTCTACTATCATTTTCAGGAAGGCTTAAAGTATCATATTGTTCAATTAAATTCATACCTGCCTAATTATATCAACCCCCATATGCTCAGGAACCCAAATTGCCAATGTTGGTACATTCATAAATTCAGTATCTCTCAAATTCAATAGGTGAATTTGAATAGTTAATAGGTTTTCATCTTTAATCTCTGAATCTCCTGGGTATACAACATTACCTGTTCTTGGGTTTCTCCCTTGGAATAATTGCTGAATTTCATCATTTCTGTTTAATCTACGTGTTCTAGGTGTCCAATTGTCTATTGAAGTTGTACTCATTAAATAAACCAAACATTCATCATTTAAATGCTCCTCAATATATCCTTTTAAAATGCCTCTAAGGCTTGAATATGTTGCAGAATCGCTTTCACGTGTATAACGAAGTTTATTGAGAAGGTGTTCCAAACATTCCTGAATGCTTATTCTTGCTACCAAATGTTTCTGGTCTTCTGTTCTGTTCACATGCCCCTCATCTTGATTGAAAGTTCTAGATCTTGATTGTAGAAAAGTAAAAACTGCATTTCGATTGAGTTCAATTAACTCATCTGTATCATGTGGAGCATTGATTCTAAACCAGTCATTCCCAAAAGTATCTCTATCCAAATCATCATAAATAATATTATTTCTAGTCAAATTAAGCATTTGATTAAGTACTGCTTCTCTGTCCCAATTATTTAAGTGACTATCATTCAAGTGGAATTCTATAAGTCTGTTCCTTACATCTTCTTCATGTTCCACTATGAAGTTGTATGAGTCAATGGTGACTTGATCTAAAAACACTCTACAGTATCCTAAATAGCTTCTTTTATATCCAAAAAACCTTGCTCTTTGTTGAATTGTATCAACGTTACCCGTTCCAATATTTCTCGGCATATATGTAACTGTAAGTCCTTCTACTGTGAAACCTCGATCCATTGATTGGCCACCAACCAAAATCCAAGAATAAAAATCATTCCATGGAATTTGTGGTGTAGCACCGTTTCTGGAGTTCACTTCAACAATTTGGGTGTATCGCAAAGCATGAATTAAACTTATTCCTGTAAGAGTCTCAAAACATGGCAAGTCAGAAAGTGTCATTTGAAGTTGATCGTATGAAGTCCTAAACTCATTTAAAAGTTCTCTTTTATCATCTTCATCGTTTCCTGAGAGTAGCCTTTGCCAGCTGTTGCAAGTGTTCCTAATCCAATTAGTAAATTCATTATGGTCCCCCTGTAACCTTGAAGGATGCACTAACATTGTTCTATTTCTATGATTGTTTTGCATTTCTCCTGCAACAACTCCCAGAAAGAAAATGCGTAAGGCGCTTTTTAAGCTTTCAGGAATCTCATAAAGTGAATTGTTTTGTGAAGGAATTTCGTTCGGAGGTATTTCTACAATTAGATTATGGTTGCCTCTAAAAAAATCAATACCCCCCGTGTAATCGGGACCTGGAGTTAGTAACTTAATAAAATTTGGTGATAATCTATCCATTATATTTATAAATAGATTAGCTTGTGGTGTTGCCGTATATTGTAAAAATGTATGATGAGGAAAAATACTTCGAAGTGCAGTTATTCTTCTATATATTGATGAAACCTGATTTTCAGTCAAACTTTCAATGTCTATGTTTTGACGTGCAGCCCATCTTGCTCTTGTGTTTAAACTTGCCTGATCACCCTCGTCATCTATGATCAAGGTTGGCACTCCTAAAAGATTTTGGCCAGTAAGGACATTCACAACATTATTCAAATGTGAAGTGTTCTTCATCACTGTAATAAGTAAAGTTCTACACCTTTCTTTTGGGAATGATAAATCAACCCACTGAGCAAGAGTTGTTTCAATTGTTTCCGCTTCTTGCCTGGTGCTTGGATTTTGAAGCAATGTCCATTTCCTATCAAATCGAGTATTGAGTCTCAAATCATTGACTAATCTTTGTGTTGATTGATTAACAAGATTTGTTGAGACCCCTGCTATGACTATAACAATCTGATAGTTATTATCCCGAGCTAAAGCTGTAAGTGTAGTAAATGAAAGTGTTTTACCGCTTTGGACGTAGCCTATAACAATTCCAGTTTCATTGTTGGTCTGGCCATTCGGATTGCCACATACTTGCATTATCCGATGAGTTTCATCTAATATTCTCTCTCCGCTTTCATCTAAAGAACCGGATGAGTTGCTGAAACCTTTGCTTTTTAATAATTCAGTTGTTTCGTCACCAACAAATGGATGCCACTGTCCACTTAAAATGTTATCCTGAATTTCAATAATCTCTGTCATATTGGTATCTCATTCAAATGCATAAGTGTCATAATTTACTATAGGCTAAATACTCATATAGTATCTACCACTGGTTCAGTTGGAATTGTAAAGATCCTCTAAAGTCTTGGAGAAATGCAGTCATAATATAATTTGCTAAGCAATGAGTTTAGATTCGATCCACTGGATAATTTTATCATTCAGTGCTTGAGTTAGTATTTTTCGATTGCTTGAGAACAATCTAAATAATCTTGCTCTATCTATTATTAATCCATAATCACTACAAGCATTTTGCCAATCATTTATATCAACCACTTGGGTTATGGCTAAACTTGATAATACTGATTTTTGATTGAATGAAAAGTAACGTCTATATGAATCGATTGGGACAGTTTTTTTGTCATTCCAATTCTTACCAGCAGCACATTGCACGAAAAGTAAGATGCAGTTACCTCTAATTTCATCAAATTGCTTATAAACAATTATATCGACCCCTCTATCTTTGTCATCAGGATTTGGGTCATCATACCGCTTTTCATTAATTCTACTTGCAAAACTATCTAATTGTTTTTTAAAGGAAAAACTACTTGGGAATCCAAATGCATGTCCATAAGATAATAAGTATTTTTCTAAGCAACATTTGGTTATATCTTCAAAATACTTTGTGCCACTGTCTCTTTTAGATCCTTTAGTAGTTATTCCCACCCCATATGCAGAATAATAAAGACAAAGGGCATATTCGGGATATTTTTTCCAACCTATTTTTGGCCTAATATTACTTCCAATAACTTGAAAGGGTTTTATACGCCCATAGAGTAATAGTCTTCTTTCTAGTTCAGAAATTACACTATCAATATCCTCTTCCTCAATAGATATTGCTTCCTTTTGAAGAATGGATAGAATCTTTGACTTTGAAAGTGTGGCTTTGTATACAAGTATGTATAACTCAACCCAATCAGCTATTCTACTTATATTGTTTGAATGTGGTACACTTATCATCTAAGCATTTTCTTAAGTTCTTCCCCTGCCTTAATACACTCGTCAACCAAATGCTCAATTTCATTTGTTTTATATTTGTATGCTACACTCAAAGCTGTTTGCATATTCTTAATCGCTTCATTTAGTTTCTTAGTCAAAAATATTTTTTCACCACCACTTCTTTCATATGCATCTTCTAATACACCGTATTTGATTAAGTATTCTGTCGCATCTTCGTCTGAGAGTATTGGAGCTAATCTTGAAGTGATTTTTCTAGAATCTGTTAATAATGGCTGCTGATCAGTTCCATTGCCGAAAATCCATGTTAACACCTTCCCTAAACTTTCTATTTTTTTAATTTGAACAACTCTTTTTGAAAAATCGATTTCTTTATGTGATTGAATTCCAATAAATTCTCGAATGCTTGGTGAATTTAATGCAACTGTAATTAATGAAAATTTATTTTTGATATTGCTTGTATCAAAGTTTAAGTCATTTTCTGCCTCATTAAGCACCTTATAACAAAGATATTGCTTTTTGATAACATCAGTTCGATCAGCTGTTTGACGTTGCACCTCTTTAATGCTTTCTTCTATTGTTTTATTTTTGGCTATTCCTTCCTCTATCCTGCTTGCAAGGAATACAGCTTTAGCATATGCTTCCCATTTTAAAAGTCCTGCTATATGACGCACGCCTAGATATGCTGATATATTCTCTCTATTTAGATAAAAAATGGCAGGAATTACCTTTAAATCTGATACAACTTTTTCAGAAGTTGGCATTGGAAAGTCTTTAGCAACTTTGATTTTTTTTCTTAATTCACTATCTAGAAGTAATTTTAAGGTTGCTGTTCTTCTGTTACCTTCTACTACGGTAAACCTTAATTTATTCTTTTGAATTAGATCTTGAAGATATAATTGTTGTTTTTCAACGTCTAATCTTGGATTATAATCAAGCGGCATTTTTTGTGGCACCACAACAATTGGCTCTTCATCAAAATAGCCGTTTTCTGCCATTGAATAGGCTAATTCTTCAACATCAAATTGCTCATACAGTATTTGAATCAAATCAATTTGAGAATTAGTTATACTCTTTTTTGCTAACCTAGGATTTTCATTATCTAAATCCAGAAGTTCTATAGGAATATTTAGTTGTGGTCTTTTCCGACCTATTCCGGCTATATCTTCACTCACTTTGATTTATTTTGATAGTTTATCAATTAGTTCGTTAAAATTTCTGCGAACTTCACCTTGATTCTTGTAACTATCTTTTGCGATAATTTCTGAAAGACCAAAAGCTGCAGCAATCCTAAGTATCGGTTCTATCTTGGTGGTGTCAGCACCTGCAAACTCTACCATAAAAGGATGAGTCAATGAAAGTCTTATTCCTATTTGTCTAATAGATGGGTTATTAACTTTATCTTTAATGAAACTATCCCCAACCTCAATTAGCTCTGTCAATGAGGGATCATATGAAAGTTCAATTGAGATTTTCCAATCAATCTTATTAAATCGTATATTAAATTCTTTATGAAGGGTTTTTTCAGTAGGTATTAAATTTAATCGTTCAGACTCTGGTTCATTTATCGTATTTACAACATCATTAATTGCTTTTGGTGCGTTCTTCTCAAAATAATTAACAGTCGCATCAAGAGCTTTTTTTGCAGCCTTGTACTCCTTTTCTGTTGCTCTGACTCTGTATTGTTCAGCTTGTTGAAGTAGAGGGAAAGATTTATTACTAATATCGTCTTTTAGAAGCCTTAAAAATGCATCAAGATTCTCGTCCCATTTGATTCCTTTTTTAGTAAAAGAAACTTCAAATCCTTCTAGATGTAATTCTCCAAATACTCTTTGATATCTGTAACTATTCGGAGCACCGAAAATAAAATCAGGCCGAAATCCATTGTCATAACTACCTTCGATTACTCTGCCTCTTCGAAATAATGCAAAACCAGCTTCAGATGTCGAAGCTTTATCTCTGATAGCAACAAAGCCATGAACACTCATCCCATCTTCGATATTAAATGATATTTCCTTTTTCCAAAGGATGTTTCCTCCTTTAGGCTCATCATATCTTGGAACATTTAAAATTTTGGGTTCATGATATTTTAATTCTTCTCCATCAAGAGTTAAAACTAATATTCCTTTGCGAATAAAATCTCGATAAATGCTTTGTAAATGCTCTTTGACCTTACCAATGCCCCTTCTTCTAGGCATTCGATTTACATTAAATAATTCTATGATTGTATAGTGGTAATTTTTTTCACTCGGTTTTACTTCAACATCAAGTTCCTCGATTTTGTCCAAATAAATCCTTTTCATTTCAAAAAAGACTCTTTTTTCTTTAGTTTCTCCAATAGCAGTTGAAGTTACACACCATTCATCAGCAAACCAGCAAGCTGCAGATTTCATTCCCATTCCAAATTCAGAAAGTCCAGTATTGTCAGGTGGGACGTCGGCAGCTCTAAAAGCCCTTGGATAGTCAACATCATTAATGCCAGCAGCATTATCCCGGATTGTAATCCTATTCTCTGGTTCATTAATCTCAATTGATACTCGAAGTTTATAGTCTTTGCCTTCAATTAATTTTAGTTGCCTTTCGTTTTTCTGGTAGCTAGCAAGAGCATTATCAACAAATTCAGCAAGAGCAAACCATGTTTCATATTCTAAAAACTTCAGAACAGAAAGCATTGTAACTTCAGGGCGAATACTTACTTTATCTGGCTGATTCATGTTGAAGTAAGATATTATAGTGATCTTTATTCTTTACTATGCTTTTAATTTTGTTTTGGTGATCTAAAAATAGCTTCTCCGCAATTAATCCCACAATCTTTGAATTTACAGCATTACCTAAAGCTTTAAAAGCAGCATTTTCATTATGTGGAAGTTTTATACCTTCAAGTGATTGAAGTTTCAAGCCTTCTTCTTTAGAAAGATAGCGTTCTTGCCATGCTACAATAGGAATTTGAGTGTTCGTACAAACAAGTGAGGGGAAAAAATCAACCTTCTTTACTCTGATTCCTGAAGCTCTAAATTGAAGTATGTAATCATTAATTTTTCTATCGCCGTTTCCAACATTCCATTCAAGTTTTTGCCAACTTTGAGATGGAAGTTGACTTATAAGTTTAACTACATCCTCAATATATTTTTTGTTTTCTTTATAGAATTGTCTGTTATACCGTATATACCTCTGTTTCCAAGCAGGAAATGGTTTATCAACTCTTGCATAACTTGGAAGATTAGCAAGTTGCTGTTCTTTTGATAAGCCTTTAAGGCTCTTACCAAAATTACCCTTAAATTTTGAAAGTTCTGTTTCTATGAGAATTTGTGGGTAATCATCTTCAAATGGATATGTTGCTCCAAACTCCATCCCCCAAATCGGAAACCCTGGAAGTTTTACTTCTCTTGGGATATTGGTGATGAACTCCTGCCAAAGTTTCAAACACTCAACATTAGCCCTAGGCAGTCGCTTTGCGTTTGCAGGGTTTATCTCTATATATTTATGAATTTCACTGCTTTCAGTTTTTAGTTTATCTATTTCGTCAAAACTAAAATGGTCCAATCCATTCAACGAACCTACAATGAATATTCTAAGTCGATGTTGTGGTATCCCAAAATCTTGTGGAGAATATATCCCATGATCGACTGTATAACCTAAGAACTCAAGGTTATTTTTCATTACACGCCATGTCTCTTCATTATCATGCTTTGCAATAAAAGGCACATTTTCAAGTATAAAATACGCTGGTTTTCTAAAACTAAGTATCTTAACAATTTCGTCAAATAAAGTCCCTCTATCGTCTTCCCGTCCAAGTTGTTTTCCAGCTTTTGAGAATGGTTGGCAAGGAAACCCTGCACATAAAATATCGTGTTTTGGAATTATGGAGATTTCTTTTTCCACAATTTTCTTAATATCACCATGGACTTCAATTCCCCAATTTTCTTGATATACTTGTCTTAGTGTTGGATCAAGTTCACTAGCAAAGACACATTCATGGCCAAGTTCATGCAGAGCTTTATGAAATCCACCTAATCCTGCAAATAAATCAATAAATTTAAGTTTTCTCATTTCCATTTACAAAGTGCCAAAAACTAACATTATACCAGGTAATTCTGACGATTAATCTACAATGAAATTTACAAATCAGCCATCTTAGCAAAGTTCATGATTTAAAGAATGCAAATTCTAAATTTCTTTTCCTTAGAACAAATATTTTATGAGTAGATATTATATCATTAAGATATAAAAATTTGCAGACTATAGAATCTTAATACCACATGAAACCAAGTATTCAAAAGTTTCATCATAAAATTTTGGAAGTCTTGTCTGATCATTAAGATCTCCTTTAGGAACCCAGATAATCAGTCCTTCTCTTGCTCTAGTTAAAAGTACTCTGTACTTGTTAATGATAAACTGCATCTTTTGGTTGTTTTCAACTGATTCGCCAGTTTTGCCAACCCTAATCCAACGAGTGCCCCTAAACTGCTTAAACTCCCATTGGTCGTTGGTCCTCCTTAAGTCTGCATCCCAGAATAATCCAGTCCAATCAAGTTCTAAACCCTGAATTGCAAATTCTGTAGCAATAATTTCAAGAAAATTTGAAGAACGTACATCATTTGAAGGATTTAGAAACCATGCACCCAACTCATCCTGATTTGAATTACCCCTTAACCCGTAATATGGGTCATAACCATATGCCCTTAACCTTCTACCACCAGAACTAGCTACAATGCCAATACGCCTAGTTCCTCTTGCCTTTTTTTGTAGCCAAATCTTAACAGTATTTAAATCTCTTGTAATAAAAATTGGATAATGAATGAGGTTTTCATTAAACAAACGACGGGATTCCTCAACTCTTCCATCAAGTAATAATGATACCCATTCGGAAAGATCTTTTGCTTTATAAGAACGTATTGTTACATTTAAATGCAAATCATTTGATTCAAATATTTCCACATTTGGTGGCATTATCTCAAATAACTTCATATTACCTGTACTATGATCACCGTAAATTAATTGCGGCGAAATATAGACTTTCCAATCACTAAATTTTGCTTCTATCGTTTTACCCCATTCACGCAGTCCCGCTTCTCCTGTATTAATTTCCTGCCCCCCACCAATTAGCGCAATAATTACACTCCAGTCTTTAGATCGGTTCATAATTGATAGCAAAATCTCTGGCTCAGATTCAGTAATTGCTCCACTAGACTTTTTGGTTTTATGTTCTTTAGTCCAAGCTCTTTGAGCCTCATCATAGACTAAAACCTTATCTATAGGTATTTTTGCATTTCCATGATAGAGGTCAATATACTCATGTACATTTTGAATAAATGTATTGACTTTCCGTCTCGCTTCTTTCTTATTTGCATCCTGCCTTTTCGAGAAATCTCTAGAAAGAGCTTCTGATAATACTTTAACTAAAGGACCATTGCCAGAAAGAAAGACACCAATTTCATTATCATCATTCTGGAATTCTCTATTATGAACAATGTTCAAACCTGCAAGTGTTTTTCCTGCTCCTGGGACACCAGTAATAAAGCAAATGATTTTTGAATTTGTGATTTGTGCTTCTTTAATAGCATTCAAAACGCATGTAGTAGTAGCACTTAGGTTTTCCGCTCCAGCATGATTTCTAGAAATTTCAGTAACACTTTGTCCTGAATATAAAGATTGAGCTGCTTCAATTATAGTAGGTGTAGGTAAATATTCACTCAAATTCCAATTTTGCAAATCGTATTCTTTACCGAAATCAAATTCACAGATTGACTTAGAAATTACATCAGAAAGATTTTTCGCATTAGCAAATCGAACCTCCTGTACACAGTCATCTATTTTAATTAATTGATCATTTAAAACTGTTGGTGCTTCAGTTGAGAGTAGTATTGGAATAATTATTTGATTCCTTGACTCAGAATGGAAATCACGTAAGTCAAGACAATAATCCTCAAGTTGAGCTATATCTGCTGTATTATAACAAGTACTGTTGTATTTAACTTCTATTATAAATATAAGGCCATTACCAAGAATAACGATATCAATTCGTTTAGTTCTTCTAGGAATCCAATATTCATATAGAATCCCCCATTTGGATATATCGATTCTTTTTAATGCAAGGTCATCAATTAAATCCTTGATGATTTTAATTGTTTCTTCCCAGCTCTTAGTTAATTGTTTTTTTAAATCTAGATGATTTTTACCATAAGCTATAGTCAACGCCCCTATAATTTCGCTATTTGGTATTTTGTTGTGTTCCCTAAATTTACTGTAGTAGAAAGCTGTCAATATTTATAATTTGAGATTTTGAAAAGAATAAGTTATGACTTTACTAATACTTCAATTTTTATTCCTAGAGCATTAGCTATTTTCTCAATATTCAAGAGAGTGATATTTTTCTCTCCTCTTTCAATCATTCCAATATAAGTACGGTGTAAACCAGCTCGGTATGCGAGTTCCTCTTGAGATATGTTTAATTTACTGCGATAAAATCGAACATTTTGTCCGAAAATATTGATAATAGTATGTTTAGGATCCATTGTCAACTAAAGTTAGCACAAAGCTAATTTTAGTATACAAGTATGGCAACATACTATAAATAGCATATTTAGTTAAAAGGCTGTAATGGTTTATAATGACTCATTCTAACCATTGCAAAAAGGCATTCCAATGGCAGTCCCTAATCTGCTGCGTGGGAAACTATATATTGGCGATTAAAAGCAATTGGATTTACTGTAAAACAACCTGCAGAATTACAAATGTGATAGGCGGTACGCTCAGGTACACAACTATGCGCATGAAGTACGATGTTTCTTATGAAGATATTATTGTTGGTGGCGTCTAGACCTTTCAGTTTATAAGCCTTTCCAAGGTGCCCACATACGGATAAAGAATTTCAACCTTACCCAGTGCAATAGAAATTGGGCACATTGCTAAAATAGGTTTGTTCTTATTATCAGTTCTTCCTAAGCAAACCAGCATGCTTATCGATAACAATACCATCAATTTTGATAAACATTCTTTTTGTAGAGGATGGTAAGTTGTAATCTACCAAGATGCAATTGTCATACTCGATGTAATTATATACACTTCTTTTATTTTGATTGCAACTGATCATAGGACATGGAAGTCAAATACGATGGATGTTTCAGTGTTCGGTAATGCTAAGGTTTAATTTAGACTCATAAAAATCAATGATTCGAACGATTGCAATTATTATCGCTGCAGCATCCTGGTTATTCAATTCGAAAGGGTTATAATGTGCTGTTTGATTACCATATGACTGTAGTAATCTCAGATATGAAAATACATATGGGCGATCATTCCTAATATGCATATTAAGTTCTTTTATTTTTAACTCTAAAGTTGAGTTAGGCAAAAATTCTAATCCATAGATGCACGCAAAGTCTGAACTTATTTTCTCTGCAAAACGTCTACCTGTAATTCCTAAGATATTAAGTGAAGCATTATTAGATGTAGAAATTGAAATAAGATCATTTAAAACTTTCAATGAAGCTATTGAATACGCGCACTTTGCCATTTCTTTTGCCTCTTCGATAGATGCGCTTAATAGATTGTTATTAATTATTGAATGCCTGCTTAGCATCTGATTAATTTTTCTGTTTAGAATACCAATTGATTCAAAACTGTAAGCAAATATTCTAATTGTTTTAATTTTTGTCTTATTCAGGCTTAGACACATATTAAGAATTCCTTCGATGGCTGACTCATATGACAAGCCTTGTTTGCCAGTACCTAACAATGGAATGGAAATGCTCTCATCATTATTATTATAAGTCTCAATAAAATTTGCCAGCTCCTTATATCTCATGAGCATTGTGGCATCAGTAAAAGCAGATCTCTTTCGTATAGTTGTAAGATCAATTGAAAAAAGTTGGTCAAAATAATCGTTTCGTCTTGTTGAGAAATAAATAATGTTTTCCGAAATATATTTCCCAATATCATCTCCAACATTAATACCTGTTCTGTTATAAAGTTCACCCCAAGTTGTGTTCGGTGTGGGATAGTGTGAATTTTTAAATGCAGAAAGCAGCAAAATGTCAGTATATATATCAAATATATTCCCTGCATAAAACTCAATGATAAGGCCACCAGATTGAGTGGGAATCTCATGTAGATTAAAAAGTGTTGTTTTCATTTTCTACTTTTTAGTTAGCTTTCATACAACCCCATAGCTAACCTAATTCTTGTTTGAATTCTGTCAGCAAGATCTGACGGGCTCAATACCTTCATCCTCTCTCCAAACATTAAAATGATCTGCTCCAATTCAAAATTCGGAACTAATTGAAGTGAAAAGACACCGCCTTCTGATTGAGTGTCAATTAATTTTTGACTAGCATGCAATGGTCTTGATAGAATATAAGGAACCTGGCTGGCACTTACCCAAAATTGAATTTCTATTGGTGCATGTCCTTCAGTAATTGATACTCCTATTATATTCTTTTCAAGCTCAATTAATTCTTTTTTAAGACCACTATCTGAATAGTAGTATCCCGTCTCCTCAAATGACATTATCCGGTCAAGTCCTAAAACACGATATTTGCATTCAACTGGAAGCCAGCCTAGCAAAAACCATCTATTATTATATTCTTTAATTAAAAATGGATAGAAAATAAATTCAATTGACGTAATATGTGTAAAGGGTTGATACTGTAGTAAAATTTCTTTACACTCCTTTATCGATGAATAAAGCCTTTCAATATGAAATAATCCTCTTGCATTAGGATTGTGTTCGAGTTCAATAATCTGATCGCCTGTATTCTGGCTGAGTGAACCACGTACTTTGCCAAGGATTATTTCTAATTCTCTAAGATGGGGCAATGACTGAAAAGGTTTAATTAACCTGAGCACTTCTTTAAGTGTTTCTGTGTCAGTATCATTTAATGGGTTATCATTAATTGAAAAATCAGGATCCTCATAATAAATGAAACCATCTTTTCTCACAATTGGAGCGCTATAACCCTGTGGCGGATCTTTGCGCATAACATGGATGTCTTCAGCCAGCTGTCGAAGACTTAAGGCATTACTCTTATTGCCATTTAAGTTGACATCGAATTCTTCTTCCAACTTATCACAAAGATGCTGAAGAAGATCTTCAAAAACCCATCGTCGTCCCTTGTTCCTAAGTGCTAAGTCAATTAGCCGGTACCTGTAACTGGCATTTTTTCCTGCTGGCATAATATCATTTTTTTATGCATTGGAACTGTATTGGGTAAAAGTACGAGTTTTCATCAAAAATCGATTCTGAAATTATTTTCAAAGAAAAAAAATCGAATGCAGTAAGGCTGCATTATGAGGTTGCAAATTTGTAGCATCAAAGATTAAAATAAATAACCATGAGAACCGAACTGAATTCATCTACAAAATATGCAGAACTGCTGCGATCCAATCAATGGCTCGAAAAGAGAAAACAAATTCTTATCCGGGATAATTACAGATGTTTAAGTTGTGGTTCTTCTTACGGGCTTGAAGTTCATCATCGTCAATATATTTTAGCTTCAAAAAATGGCGATTTTCTCAAACCTTGGAAATATGCTAATTTGAACCTTATTACGCTTTGCTCACGATGTCACCAGGTAGGTCATAAAAAATTTAAGGTTCCTGTTTTTAATGTTTAATTTAAAAAATATACAAAATGAACTGGTTAACTAAACTATTCAACAGATCAGGAAATAACCATAATCAAGTTACTGATCACAGAAATGCAGATGACATAAACGTCCTCGAAGATTTATTTATCAATAATAAAGCTCCTGAAGCGGATTCCTTACTGACTACAACAAGTGAAGGTAGTCTTAAAGCCTATCTTGAACAGGATTTCTGTCGCAAAGGATATGAAGATGGTTATAATGGTCATTCCTTTGAATTGCTTAAGAACAAAATCCTTAGCATTAAAGCGGATTTCAGATATAATCTTGGGCTAAAAATCGATTTAGCAAGGCAAGATATACTTAAACTCCAGAACCATCGTACCAATATGGAAGGTATGTCAGAAAGACTGGTTATGCAGATCGACAATCAGGTAACTGCTATCAATTTTAACATTACTGAGCTAGAAGCTGAGATTGCTCTTTCAACAATTGATTCAGGCCATGTCATGATTGCGATTCATCAATATCGTGATGGCTACTTAAGAGGCGCTGAAGCATATCAGGAAGAAAAACTTATTGCCGGAAGCACCGGCTTGTTTAACTAATCAAAAATAATTATCATGTTGAAATTTAACTGTTTTATTACCGGCGATGATTATAATTTATTAAAAACAGATACACCTGAAAGCCGTAAAAAGGTTTCAGCACTTGCTTCGGTTATCTTCATTCCTGTTATTATCTGGTTTGCGAATGGCTATCTGATGGTATCACACGTATTACAAGGAACTTTTGGGAATTCAATCATTGTTGCTATTATACTTGGTTCTCTAATTTTCCTTATTGAAAAGAATATAATTATGGCGCATAGCACTCGGTCAATTAAAATTTTTCGTTATTCGCTCGGAATTGTAATTGCATTACTAGGTGCCGTTTGTCTCGATGAAGTAATTTTCAAACAAGATGTTGATCAGCAGTTATTTGTGATTAATAAGGAGATAATTGCTTCAAACATGAAACTAGTTGATGATTTACATAAAGATGAATTAACAAAAGCACAAGCAGATGCAGATATCAGGTATGCCACATGGCAGGCATCACTTTCAGAAGCTAAAAGTGAAGCAGATGGCACCAGTGGCAGTGGAATCAGAGGAGTACATGCAATTACAAAAATGAAACTTGCTACTGCTGAACTTAATAAACTAGATTATGAAAAATCATTGAACGACCTGAATTTGCACAATCAAAAAATTGAGAAAGAAAAGAATGACAGACAGGTCGAAGTGGAAAAATCTCTTGAAAATGGAGCTTTACTAAACCGTATTAAAGCACTCTTCCGTCTAGTCTTCAGCGATGGGTTTATGGCTGTCATCTATATCTTATTTACTTTATTTCTCTTTGCGATGGAATTCCTTGTTGTTTTCCTTAAGAACGCGTGGCCATTAACAAATTACGAACGCAGATTGGAGCTGATTGAAGAAATCGGCCGCAAGAGGATGGAGAAAGTCAGTCATCATGATCTCGCCAATTATGAAACTGGGAGAGCATACCATACATATAAATTAGCCAAGTCTGATATTCAAAATAATAGATCCAATTCCATTTATAATTAATGTTTCTGCAATATTCATATATTGAACGCAATTTTCATAAATTTGAGGGATTATCAGAATCATTTTGAAATAATCTCTATTGATAAGTAACCAAATCTCAAATTCTAAATTAAATTAAACACTTATTCGATATGAAAACACTACAAACAATCCTAATTTCCATTTTTATAATGAGTGCTTCTGTTTTGTATGCCCAAACAAAGAGTACATATACAGTTGGGGGTACTAAGTACAATTATAACGAAACTTACAAAACCACAGGCCTGCCAAAAGTTGAACGAAGTAGTACGTCCAGAAAGGAATTCCTTAACAGCCGGGGCTATGATAAAGTACCTTCCGGATATCAGGTAGATCATATAGTTCCACTCCACAAAGGTGGTGCTGACAGGCCATACAATATGCAGATTATCTCAAATGAACAGCATAAAGCTAAAACAGCAGCCGAACGAAGTTCCACAAGTATTCCAAAGTATACCACACCTACTACTACATACAAATCGTATAATACACCACCATATAATTCCTCGCCATCATACAAATCATCGCCATCCTATAATTCCTCCTCATCATATAAAACAACACCTTCTTATAATTCATCGTCATCATATAAATCAGTACCTTCATATAATTCAACCCCATCGTATAATTCAGGTGGTAGTAAAACAATCCATACAGGTTCCAGAGGTGGTCAATATTATTATAATAGTAGCGGCAATAAGACATATATAAAGCGCAAGTAGTGGTTTAATCCTCTTAGAGTAAAATATATTACGATATTTGGAATAAGATTATTACAAATCGTTTAACATTAATTAATACAGAGAATTATTATGATATCAGAAGGAATAGAGTTTCTGGAAATTTTAATAGAGGTTCATAAAGGACAACTTGCTCACGAAGATAAATATCCTAAGATGCGTTCATTGCTTGAAAGGGTTTGTAAAGATTTGACATCTAAGGAAAATATTCAGTTTTCTAATCTTTTTTCCCGACTTAATTACGTCTGTGATAACACCAAACTTGATAAGCGTAAAACATATCAGATTAATTCTTTTAGGATTAATGCAAATAAGGTGCTCCATAATGATTACTCCCCATCCGTAGATGAATATCTTCAAGATCTAAAGGCTTTATCTAATGCAATAAGCCACTTTTATAGTGTACCTATACCTGATGAATTAAAAGCTGAATTGCCAAAAGTGGATTATTTTAAACCTAAAGAGAGACAAGGCAGGAAGCATGATAGGATAAGAGTGGAAGTGACCGCAACCGACTCTGAGTATATATATGCTTATGATGAGGATAACTCAACAGAGGAACCAATTAAAATAAAACATCACATAGCTGGTATTAACGAAGAATTTAACCAAACAGTTGCTGAACTATGGAAAGGCTGTCAGCTAAATCTTCTTGATGTCACAATAGATGAACTTGGCGTGTATTTACCGGATTTAATTGTATTAGAACCCGATTATTTAATAGATATTAGTTCACTATCAGAGTGTTTTAAAGAATACAGTAAACATCCACTAAATTATGTCCAAAATAAATTTGAGGCACTTGCAAATACTAAACACATCTTATTGGGGAATGCTGCCAATTTATTCCTGGACGAATTCGTGAACGAAAAACCTACCAATCCTGTGACATATGCGGAAGCAATGAAGAAATCCTTCAAATCAGCACCTTTCGAATTTTCAACTTGTGCAGAATTAGATACGAACTTTTTTCAAAATGCTCAAAATCAATTTTTAAACATAAAAAATGTTGTAAATAATGTCTTCCCAGCTAAAGAGATTGATAGAGAAAATGGAATCATAGAGCCAAGTTTTATATGTGAGCAGTTAGGTTTACAAGGCAGACTCGACTTTTTGCAAGTAAAAACAAATTCAGGTAAACAATTTGTAATTGAGCTAAAATCAGGTAGAGCCCCAAATCCAGAAGAAAATTTCGGATTAGTAGGAATCAATCATGAGACACAAGCATTCCTATATCAAATTGTAATTCAAAAAGTTTTGGGAGTTAAATTTAGCAATGAATTTCAAACCTTTATTCTTTATTCAAAGTATTCAGATCCTTCAGCAAATTTACGTCTCTCAAAAGCCTATATGGCAGCTATTAAAGAAATAATAAACATACGAAATTTAATCGTTGCTAATGAAAAGCGCATTGCAAGCGATAAGACAAATTCTCAGACAAGAACCATCATTAACAATATTGAACCAACTACCTTGATAAATAGAAGAATTAACAATCAATATTTTATAGACACATACATAATTCCGCAAATAAACTATTTCAAGTCATTTTTTCACTTTTCAAGTGAACTTGAACTTGAGTACTTCCATAGTTTTTATAATTTTATTTCAAAAGAACACTTTATTTCTAAGCTGGGTGACACCGAACATGACAGCGGCAGAGGAATTTCATCTCTGTGGTTATCCTCACTTGAAGAGAAGATTGATGCCGGTGAAATTTTAACCAACTTGACTATTATTGAGAACCTGACTGAAAAAGAAAATCCAACACTAACATTTGCAATTCCTGAGAATAAGCATGCCTTTTTACATAATTTCAGGCAGGGTGATATTATTATTTTACACGAGTGCAACAATCCCGAAGACAATGTAACCAACAAACAAATTTTTAAAGGCTCCATTGAAACTATTTCTCCTAAAGAAATTAAAGTTCGTATTCGTTATAAACAGCGAAATCAAGATGTTTTGCCCCTTGCAAGTAAGTATGTCATTCAGCATGATTTTTTGGATTCTTCCTATAACTCCATGTATAGGGGTTTATATGCTTTTCTACAAGCCAATCAAAATCGAAAAGATCTTCTACTAAATCAGCGTCAGCCAACACAAGACCCTTCAAATTATATGGAGAATATATACGATTCTGTAGAAATACAGCAAATTGTATATAAAGCAAAAATAGCCAATGATTATTTTCTTCTAGTCGGTCCTCCTGGTACTGGTAAAACTTCAATTGCTTTGAAATCAATGGTGGAAGAATTTTATTGTGAACCTGCGAATAATATTTTATTGCTGTCATATACAAACAGGGCGGTGGATGAAATTTGCGATACACTAAATAAGCTCAGAGGTAATCCAAAATTTATAAGAATTGGTTCCGAACTCTCATGTGACCATGTTCATCGTAGTAAATTATTGGAGGAGGTTATAAAAAACTGCGATAACAGGGAACAAGTTAGAGCCAAAATTGAAGAGCACCGTATATTTGTTGGTACAGTCTCGTCCATCTCATCTAAAACAGAATTGTTCAAGTTAAAGTCCTTTCAAGTTGCTATAATTGATGAAGCTTCCCAAATCCTTGAGCCAAGTTTACTGGGAATACTATCTGCAAAAAACTCATATGGTGGCAATGCAATAGCCAAATTCATTTTAATTGGAGATCATAAGCAATTACCCGCAGTTGTTCTTCAAAAAGAGATAGACTCGAAAGTTAGCATTCCTGTTTTAAATAAAATTGGACTATATGACAAAAGAAATTCTTTATTTGAAAGACTATATAATCTGCATAAGTCAGATAAAAATTCTTTAGTTTGGTCTATGTTATATAAGCAAGGTAGGATGCATCCTGCAATTGCTTTATTTCCTAATTATTCATTCTATAACAGTCAATTACAGATTGTTCCAACTAATCACCAACTGTCTGCCTTGGAGTATACAAAATTTGATGATAAAAATGCAATACAAAAGTTAATTTTTACTAAGCGTATTGCATTTATGCCTTCTGAAAAACATAAGTCAGACAAGTCAAATAAGACAAACACTCACGAAGCCAGAATGGTTAGGGAGCTTTTGAAGAATATTTTTGAGTTATACACTACTAATTCCTTGAATTTCAAAGCTGAAGAAACTGTTGGTATAATTACCCCTTTCAGAAACCAAATTGCTTTAATTAAAAAGGAAATATTCAGCCTTGAAATTCCCGAGTTGAATAACGTTACAGTTGATACTGTTGAACGTTTCCAAGGTTCCCAAAGGGACATTATTATATATTCTTTCAGTATTAATGAATTCTATCAATTAGACTTTCTGGCTGGTAGTAGCATTATGGATGAAGGTCAGATAATTGATCGTAAATTGAATGTTGCAATAACAAGAGCAAAAAAGCAGTTATTTGTCGTCGGAAATCCTATAATTCTTTCAAATAATTTAACTTACTATCGTTTAATCGAATTTATTCGGTCAAAATCAGGTTATATCAAAACAACACCTGACGATTTTATTAGCAGGAATTTCGATATCCAGGAACATGAAGCAGAAACTGCTATTGGTATTCATACACATGAACCGTCTCAGGCATTTGTAAACAATTTTGAGCGTATAGTCATACAAACAATCAGGGAAAACCCTAAAACAAATTTTCCTAACCAAATTTGCGGATTCGATCATGATTACAATCGTATGAATGTAATTCAATATGGAAGAGCAAATTTCGATCAAGGCACATTAGATCATTCTCCTTTAGAAAAAGTTTACCTCTATTGTTACTACAATATGCGGAAGCACTATTTTAGTTCACTAGCGATCTTCAAAAGCTTTAGCGAATATTTCAAAAAAGCATTTGATGATTGTAATAATAGAATAATGTTTATAGATTTTGGCTGTGGACCATTAACTGCTGGTCTGGCATTTAACCAAGAGTTCTCGAATGAAACTAACTTTCATCTCAGTTATGCTGGTATTGATATTTCATCTGCAATGTTAACAGTGGCAGAATCATTCTCAAAAACAAATTTATTTAGTGATGATGCAAGGTTTCTTTTTGTTAGAAATCTAAACGAAATCCCTGATGATTATTGGGATAGTTTATTTGTTTTATCCAATACCGTGATTTTGAATTTCTCATACATTTTTGGCAATCTCTCGAAAGATGATGTAGAAAGATTGGCGGTTCAAATCAATAGAATGCTAGACAAATTTCCGTTAAATAAATATATTGCAATATACCAAAATTCTGCAATCGAAAAAAGGAATAGAACGTATTGTATTTTTAAGAAACTAGTTCCTAGATTGGTAAGTATTACACAGCCCAAAATCGAAACTGTGGGATATCGCAATTCTATTGCAAGTAATTACGATAAGAGTGAAGACGTTTTCTTTGAATTATTGGAAGTGTAATGACAACCTTATTCCCAGCTGAGGATTATGAGCAATTTGTCATTCTAAGTGCATCCAGAATGACAGATATGCCTAAGTATTATCCAATCGGTCTAATTAAAGAGGTAAGAAGGAGATTAGAAAATGGGCAGAAAATACACACCTTAGTGTTATGGACTAAACATCCCATGTCATTACTAACACAACCGTTAATGGACTTTTTGATTGAGTTAAAGTCAATAGGAATCCAAATATATCTTCAATTAACTATTACAGGTTTAGGAGGGATACCTTTGGGTTTTGGAAAGAATAATTTTCAGAATTTCTTTGAGCCAAACTCGCCCAAATACGAAGATTCTTTAACGCTCATCCCCGACATTATAAACCTGCTAGGTAAGCCGGAAAGAATTAGAATTCGTATTGATCCAATTATCAGAATAATAGATTCAGAGCGGAATATCTTATCAAATTTAAATTATTTGCCGATCATTATCGAAAAAGCTAATCAATTTGGAGTATCAACTTTTAGTTTCAGTTTTCTTGAAAGATCTGCCCATAAAAAAGTGGATAAGCGTTTCGCAGATATAAGTATTACGATATTCCCGCCAGATGATTTTGAAAGAAATAGGTTTATTAAATGGGTAGCGGAAATTGAAAAAAAGCATGATGTTCAAATTTTCTCATGCTGTGTTCCTGGCATGAAAATTTCTAAATGTATCGATGGTTCTTTTTTAGAAAGCATTCATGATCATCAGATTCCAACTGAACATAAACAACCCTACAAGAGAAAATTGTGCGGTTGCACTGAATCAATCGACATAGGAGGTTGGCCACCTAAAAGATGTTTTACTGGATGCTTATATTGTTATTCAAATCCAGTTATTTCCTAACTGTAAATTCTGATGATACTGATCCCTCATTCCGGTGATATTGACCCCCTAGGTTATGGTTCAAAAAACAAAAATAGACTGACAATAGTACCGATTTTACGTTTTTAAAATTTCCATTATTTTTTGCTCAACTTTCAAAAAATTAATATTTCCTTCTATTTTACAAGTGCAAGATTTTATGACTTCTACGTTTTCGTTATTTTTTTCAACGTTTGAAATAAATTCTTTTTGATTAAGTTTTAGAATTATTTCATCAGGTAAAACTTTCGAATTCATGTCATAGAATTTCAATGAGAATTTATTGTCTGAATAACGAATATCTAATGCAAAACTGTATTTGCTTTGGTAATTCCATAGGTCAATTACGGCACAAGGTATATAATCGGAAGAATCATAATACCAAGCTCGTTTGAAAGGATAAAATAAAGATTCTTTGCCTTCTAGTTTTGTTTTATTAAATACATATGACCTCAATTCCGCTCTTTTTCTCCATCCTGATGCAGAACTTCTGGCTAAATCAATGTGATTATTCCATTTGTTGATTTGATAATTATTGCAATATTCAATAATTCCATCGTTTTTGATAAATAATGACATCCAATCATTTTCATTTTCTTGAAAACTGTTGACAATCGTTCGTAAATCGCCCTGTATTGAGTCAATTTTTATTGCATCTAAAAGTTGTTTTAAATAATTGCTTTTTACATCATCATTAAAAACTTTTCGCCAATTATCCATTTTGGCTCTTAAACTGTTTTCAAATTTACAGAAAGTATAATGACCTGAGATATAAACTAAATAATCGCCAAACGTAAGTAATGCTCTTTGAAACAGGCAATCATATTTGTCTTGAAATTCCGAACTAAACAACCTGTTTATTTTTTCAGAATAATTTAAGAATTTAACAATATCATAGGCAGTATTGGTTTTTGCAAAATTCAAAATAAAACCAATTTGCCCATTGAAATAAGAATGCTGTTCTATTTTCACTATTGCTTCATTCCATTGATTTGACTTATCATCAAGTATTAATTTTGCCTTGATTTTTTCTTCTTCGCTCTGTTCTTTCTCAAATAAATCTATTTTAGTATCCGTTTTTGAAAGATAATCATACAAGTCACCAATATGACCGCTTAATTCTTTTATAGAACGAACGGCTTTATAAAATAATTCAGGGTCTTCAATACGAGTATTATTTATCAAGTTTGTGCAAACTCGCATCCATTTATCAAATAAGTTCTGATTTGAAACATCTAATCTGCCGTTTTGAATAAAAAATTGCGAAAGAGCATAGAAGCGTGTCCGTTCCCAATAATTTGGATTGTCAGTTAATATGCTTTCAAAATATTTATCATCATCATGAAATGAAGTAAGACAATCCAGTATTTTTGAAAGTTGTTGTAATGTGTTGAAATTCTTAGAATATACATTTTTATACTCAACGAATATATTGAATTTGTCTTTAAATAATCGGTCAATATCATTCTTCTCAGCGATAAAGTTCAATGTGGAATTTTTTAGAAAATTCAAATATCTTCTATCAACCTCCTTCAGATTGATAGTATCATTGTCTTTTTCATACTTCCAAAAAATATCCAACCATTCATTGTCCAACTTTGACTTATTGTCGTAGTCAAGCAGAACTGAAAAGTTTGCTTTGAAATTTTCAAAATCAGTAAGTGGTTTTCCGCGGGAGTTCATTTTAACGTAAATTTCATCATCTAACTTGAATTGCTTTAACGGTAAAAAATGAAAAATAACAGGACAATTTTTATCGCAAAACAAATTAAACAAATCTTCATTTGGCTGTATAAATTTCCTTTGAATAACATCAAGCATATTTAACATTGCCTGTATAGTCGGGTCGTTTCTCCACGATAGAAAAAACCATTTTGAATTAACAATTTGTTGGCTGATTTTTATATCATTTTGATAGACAATGCTTTCTGTTACTAATTTCATGCAAAAATCTTCTGAACTCGGACGAGTTTCGTAAGTGAATTTTGATAAAATATTTTTTTTATCGTCTGTCAAACTGCGAAGTGACAAGAACCAATGTGTCAAAAATAAAGTCGTTAGCCGTTGCTGTCCGTCCAAAGGGATTAATTGTTGGTTATCGACCTTGCCATAAACGAAATGCAGATTAATTTTTATTTTATTTGTTAATGAATTGGCAATATCACCTACAATATCACATTCCTCTTTCTTTAAGTCAGAATATAATCTATCTTGCACATAATCCCTTTGAATAGCAGGAATTTCTATTGTGTATTTGGAAATCAAATTCCAAAAAGTAAACTCTTTATTTTCCGGTTCCATCATCATTAATTATAAGATAATCATTTAATATTGTTTTCATTTCTACAAGATACGAATCCATATCTTTTTTGTCCCATTTTAAATTCTGTTCTACATTTTTAGAGTAGTATTTCAGAAAAACATTTTTGGTGCAAATTGGGATAAACGAACCTTTTTCGTCTAGTTCTTTTATTTTATCCCGTTTCCTGTGAAATGGTGCATTGTTCAAACTTGAATTGTCTGATGGTGTAAGCAATGCAAGATTTTTAATAGAATGAATGGTTGAACCTGCATCTGACGATAAATCAAATATTTCCTGCTGTAAATTAACAAACCGATGTTGATCAATTTCAGATTGTGCTAATAGTGCAGTTATTTCATCTAATAATCCCTTGTGTTTACAAATGAAAGAATCTTGTTTTTGATCTTCTAATAATTGTCTTTTGTCTTTCTCTTTTGTGAGTTCTTCGGATTGTTGGGCGTGAATATGCTCTAAACTCCAACATGAAATTCTATCAAAAGAAAATTTGACGAACCCGCTATTCTTTGTTACAATAACATTGAAAAGCAACAGAATATTCTTTGCTTTATCTTTATTGTCATCATAACCAATTTCATTGAAATCGACTTTCCCAAAATGGGATTTTATTTTTTCTTTTAGTTTCTCAATAAATTGAGGTTTTGAGTTTGTTTCGGCTAGTTTTTTTATATTTTCAATGCTATTTTCAACACCGCCAACTTGTAATAGAAATCCAATGAGATGAAAATAGGTGTATTTATTTTCTTCGTCTTTACTACTATACCATTCTACAAAAGTTCGATAATAAGTTTTGATTTCGTCCCAAAGGAAATCTCGCGTATTATTGAATTTGCTATCATCATAAATCTTTGTATTTTTTGTAATTAATTCGTTAAAAATATAAAATGCCCGCAACCTATTTTCTTTTTTGATTTTAAATTGAATATTGCTTTCGTATTTTGTAGCAACCAAATCAAAAATAAATTCAATATGGTTTTGATACAATTTGGGAGGGTTGATAAAACGCCAAAAACCGGTCTTCCTTAATGTGTTTTCAATATCGTCCCATTCGTAACCGATTTTGATTTGGTGTTTCTTTTTGTCTTTATCACTGTCAGTCAAATAGAAAATTGCTTTAATAAGTTCAGCATTTGTTAAGTCAATTTTGCCCTGATTATATTTTGCAAATGTTACATTTGGCTTCTCGTCAGTGTCATTGTTAGAATTAATTGGATACCAAATAAAACGGATATTGTTTGCTTCATCATCGCCTTTTTCATTGGGTTCGTAAGAGATTAAAGTATCTACAAATTTACCAATCGTAGGTTTATTCTCTTCAAACCACTTTTTTATGGTTAAAAAAGCATCACTCATTCGGTAAAAATCAACATTTGATTTAATGATTTCAGTTGTTGAAGTAATATCTTGTAAGAATTCCTTACTACTGCAATCTTCTTTTTCTCTTGTTTCGTATTCGATAGAAAATAAATCAGGAGGGATTCCATAATCACCCTTTGTTGATAGATACGATAAAAGAATTAAAATGGAAGTGAGTCGTTGTTGACCATCAACAACCTCCCATTTGTCAACAGTTCTTTTTCGTGTTACTATCAAAGGTTGCATGCAATAAAATTCACCTACACCTATTTTTCTGCTGTTTACCTTCTTTTGAAATTCGAGAATATCATTTAATAAATCGAGGATTTGCTGTTCTTCCCATCGATACCCACGCTGATAACTTGGAATATAAAAATGCTTTCCGAATAATTCTTTGATAGACTTTAATTCTATTTTATTTTCAGGCATAATTATGTTTTTAAATTGAAAAATATAACACTCTTTACTGAATATAACTTTTTAATCCTACCACAAAACATAGGTCGCCAGCACCTTATGCACATCATACACATTCACTCCTTTGCTGAATTGCTTAACAATGGATGGTTGTTGCTCACTTGATACCCATATCTTTAACTCAGCATCCAGTTCGAAGGTGCCAGCAGTTTCTATGCTGAACCGCGATATGCTTTTGTAGGTGATGGACTTGTACTCAACCTTACTGCCGGTAAGGCCCTGTTTATCGATCAGGATTAACCGTTTATCTGTAAAAAGGAAAGTATCCCTGATGAGTTTAAACCCCATCTGGATCTCTTCAGTGTCAGTTAATAATCTGCCATAATCATGTTTCAGTTGCTGCAGGTCAACAGCACCTGCGTTGCCTATTAATGCGGAGAATAATCCCATAGTTTGGTGGTTATTTTGGTCAAATGTAGTGAATTATTTGTCTGAGTCTGTAGTGCGTATCTGTAGGACTTTCGCTGTGTTGTAATTCAATAAAGTGCGCTTTCTCCCGAAATCTTGTATGTCGATATGGACTCCACCGATTCAGAAGTGTGCCGAGTATGTCTATGACTTCTTGCTCCGTCATTCCAATTTCAATGAGATTAAATCCTTTGTCTGAATACCCGTCGGCATATTTGGTGTCTGTCGTGAATATTAAGTTCCAAACCTCGCCTGAAAATCCATCTATCTTCAATCTATGGGATGTTGCACTCCTAAATATCCCGACCAGTAAAAGAATTGATATCGCTTGTAGTGTAGTATTTTCATTCTCAACTTGATACAAGGGTAGTGTAGCATTACTGGTGGTTTGCGGGCGAATCTCCTTTCAAACCTTTAGATTGTTGATGCGGGGAACTAACCTTGCGGCACGTGCATCACCTGCAATTAATGCTTCACAATGTTATGCCTTTTTATTCGTTCTCTGCAATTATATTGTCTAATTCTTTTTGTAATAATTGATCAGACGAATCTTCTTCAATCTTTATTTTAAATTTATTGTCAAATGCTGAAATTGATTTAGCTAAATATTTAGCAGCTAATTCAAGATAAAATATATCAGGTTCAAATTCTATAATATTTGGTTTATACATGAATCTGTGTAATGGATTATCACTGACAATTACATTATATCTTGAAATATGTCCCCAAGTACTATGAACACATGAACTAAACGGTTGATATACATAATTATAAAAATCTATGCAATTTGCTTCAAGTGCCATTGCTCTCATAGATTTCCCAGACCAGCTTCCCAAGTTAACTTCAGTCAAGAATGTGTATCTCTGAGAATTAATAAACTCTTCTTCAAACTCAATCAATTTATCTTTATTTGCATCTTTTCCTTCAGATTCAATCTGGTTTCTCCTATGTTCCAAATTTAATTTCATTTGACCTAGTCCATGCAAAATAAATTCTTTAGACCTTTCCTTTGGAGAAATAAGAATCCAAGCCAAATTAATATAATTATCAGCCATGCTTCTTAGAAATATTGGAGCAATTTCTCCATTCCAAATACTTGGACTCTTCACAAATTGTATTGTCAGTGCAGTTTGCCTTGAAATAATACCACCAATTACATCATAAATTTCTTTGTCAGCTAGATCCTTTTCCCAAATATTCCAACGCTTTTTTAGGTCCTTATTGATGTTTTCAATATATCTATTAATTAATGCTGATATATTAATTACGGTCATTTCCATTTGTTAAATTTTACACGGTTCAAGTTGGAAACCAGTATTCCAAAAATGATTAATCCATTTCTCATCTGGCTCAATGAATGGTTTATTAATAATCACATTCGAACTTGCCCTAATTCCACTTGCTATAAGTTTTGAAAGTTCTGTATTAGGGTAATCTACAAGTTTCGGTAACTCAGATAGCGGGGAACCTTTTACGAGCTTCAATTTACCAAGAGCCCCCAAGAAAAACATAACATTCCCCAAAGTAAATGTAGCTTCCCTACTTCGTTTGTCATATAATCTGATTAGGGTACTTTTAATATGGTCTACGTCTGATTGAGAGTGTTTTTCTGATATAAACACCCTATTTAATGGACACAAACGATATAGATTTAGCAAAGGAGAAATAGAGCTATTAATAACATCATAAATACCTTGTTTCTTTAATTCAATTGTCGCTTTTGAGAGATTATCTTGACTTACTTTTGAGAAATAGCTAATGTAAAAAGGAATTTCTTCAGTACCTGTTATTTCTCGAACTATCTTAACGAATTGTAAACCCAATTCTGTTCCAAACCACAATCCCAGTTTTTCATTTAATAAAGAAATCCATATAAGCTCAGGAATTGCGTTCTCAATATAACTTGAATCCTGAAAGTTCCCCAACGTCAATAGTGGAGGAGTTAATACTTTACCTTTTTTTGTATGGTCTTCAAAAATCTTACCCATAGTTGGTATAGTTTCTTTTTTCTAAAATTAGGCCCAACGTTTTGGCGCTTGGCGAAGTGGCAGATTTCGAAGCAGTAAGCTGTCAACCCTGCACAAAAGTTGATATGAGGCAGAGTGTAACCACGCCACCCGCCATGGAGCCAAACGCCTGTTAGCGGTTCGTGCTACTTTCATTCAAAGAGACGCAGAATAATTTTAGTGTACATGGTCTTGGTTTGGTGCAGCATTTTCAGTTTTTGTAATATCATCCTTCATAAGCTCGTCATTGTAAACACGCCATCTTTCAAGTAAAGCGTAAAATTTAAATCCAGTTTGAGATGTTTCAAAGATGTCAAGCTTCAACGTATCTCGTTTACTTCTGTCAGAAGTGCGTTTTACCAATCCATATGTCATAAGTGTAGGTGCAAGCACATAATACAAAAATGTTCCTTGGTCGCCCCCATGGTTCCAATTCACTCCTGTATTTAGTTGTCTTTGATAGAGCATGAACAAAGTCAGAAGGTCGCTTTGGTTACCAAACTCGTGACTATGCAATGAATTAGGAAGTTTGACTTTATGTGTCAGTAATGCGTTATAAAGTTCCCTGAAATTAAAATCTCCAACATTTCGCTCAACATCAAATTTGCCGACACGTTTTTTTTGCCTCTGTCTCCATTTGTAGCTAAGGATATAAATAACAATTACAATTGTCAGTAGTATAAAAACCTTGTAAAGTTCAAGTTGATAAGTAAATGTTTGCTTTAAAGCAGTCCAAAATGAAATTTCTTGAAAGAGAGTTTGTCCAAATGAATACAGTAGTGTCAGCAATGCCAAAATACCAGCTGCTAATAGTTGGCTAAGAACTGGGTCTGACCATGCTCGCTTAATAAACCCATTGTATTTTATTTTCTCCTTGTCCATCATGGTTCTGATGTTTACCAGGTATTTATATTTCTCAAGGGAAAACTAACTTCCCCTATAGCAAATATATTATGAAATATCGGATATAAAAAACTGAAATAGCAAAGTATAAAAGTGAAAGAAAATATTCACCGCTCAATGCTCCCCTTAAATACTAATTCTTAGCAGTTTACAAATCAGACCTTTGAGAAGTAAGAGAAGTTTGAGAGGGGTGTAGAGTCATCATCATTCCCCCAGGTTAAAACCAGGGGTTACTGATTAAGTATTTTTGACGCTCCTCTTGAACCATTCTGAACTACCTTTGAACGAAGCGACCTATCCCGGGAATTCGGGAGTGATTCAAAGCTTCATTTAACCACTGAAATATTTAGCTCAAATAAAAAACACTTGTCATTTTCTCGCTTTCAGTCCACAGACGTTTAGCAATTTCTTTATTATTAGAATATTCGTCAGCTTCTACTTTTGTTGGATAACCTCTCATTTGTTGGAATCCGTCGGGACCAATAAACTCTCCGCCTTTCAAGTCATTGTCTAACAAAGCAAACAAAATTGGTAATGCACCTTTTGCAGCAGGTTGTAAAAAAAGACTACCAAGTGGTCTTATGAGAGCAGGATAATATCGGTCAAGGTTAGTTTTAGAAAGTCCTGGATGTGCTGCTATGGAAAGTGTGTCATAACCAGCAGCGGATAATCTTCTTTGAAGTTCAAAGGCAAACATCAGGCAGGCACGTTTACTTTGTCCATAAGCTTTAGTTTTGCTGTAGCCTTTTTTGAAGTGAAAATCATCAAATTTAATCTCTGACCATTTGTATGACAAGCTAGTCAGACTAATTATTCGAGAACCAGAAGTGCTTGTAAGAATTGGTAATAACAAACCTGTAAGGGCAAAATGTCCAATATAGTTGGTAGCAAATTGGTTTTCGAATCCGTCATCTGTAACTCTATGCGGTGACATCATGATACCTGCATTATTAATGAGCAGGTGCAGCTTTTTATATTGTGTCTGAAACTGGTCGGCAAATTTTTTCACTTCTTTAAGGCTGCTTGTGTCAATCATTATAATGTTGATTTTGGCTTTAGGGTATTGAAGAAGTATTTTCGATTTTGCTTCAACTGCTTTTTGCATATCTCGGCAAGCCATAACCACTTCAAAACCCTTTTTTATCAGACCAAGGGTAACTTCATATCCTATGCCACTATTGGCACCTGTAACAATTGCAACTTTTTCAGATTGCGAAGGCACTTCATTTAAATTCCAATTACTCATATTTCTTGCATGCTTTGATCCTATTTGCCCTAATCGTGATCTTCGTTTTCATGATGGTTGTCTGTACGTGTAGCCTGGTAATCCGGTCTTATTTCAGTGTGACGTATTTCACCGCCAGTTGTTCCAGTCTCTTTACCGAAATAGAGAACTACAAACGCGAAGATCAAAATTGCAATATTGGTGGTGTTTGAAAATGTTTTTTGTTTAATGCTTGCCCAAAGTCCAAACAAGGAAAGTGCACCTAGAATGTAAGTCAGAATTGAATAAAGTTCTGCACTCTCTTCGTGTCTTTCAATGTAGTTTTCAGTAACACCGCTGATTTTTTCAACAACATCTTCAGCACCTTCACCGCTTATCATTGCTGCAACAGCAGTTATAGAACCAATTATGAAAATCAGGAATGCTGTTCGTTTTACAGCATCTGATTTGAATATCAAACCTGTAATCATGACGATTACGCCCACAATAGGGAAAATGATTGGCAGATGATTTACCAATAAATGAAAATATGCTTCGTTCATATTCAATTGGTTTTAGGTAATTGTGAAAATGTTTCAAATGTTTGATCTTATTCTTATTAAATGCATTCGTTTCTTACTGTTACTCCTTTTGATTCAAACCGCTCTTTCATTTCCAACCAGGTTTTATCTCTCAACGTCCCTGCCGGATATAGTTTGTTTCTAAAATCTATCGTAATAACCCTCATACAGTTTGGTTGTTGGCCCTGTGTTTCAAATACGATTTCTTTAATGTCTGTCAACCGGTAGATTTTTACTTTCCAAATAAAATTATGATTTCTAACAACCAAATAGTCTTTTGTCAGACCAAAGTAGTGCATAAACCATGAATGTAATATGAACCAAAATGTAGCATAAGCAAAAAAGAAAATTAGTAAGCCTGAAGGTGGACTTGGAAGTTTGCTGAATAACAAATATATAAAAAAGCCAATCAGTCCCCAAAGTGTAATGCCTCTCAGACTAGTGAATTGGTTACCTTTAAATGTTTCTTCACTTTCAAATCGAATTTCGTTTCTACTGATTTCGTTTGTCAAGACAGGTTTAAACTCTTGCTTATTAAGGATAACTTGCTCGAAAAACAGCTTAAGTTCGTAGCTATTCGCATACATATCATCAAACAGAATTTTTTCTGTTCCGTCATTAAATAGAATAGTAGTCCCTTCCATTGGAAATCTAACAATGCAGCGAAATGGCATTTTCCCAGTCAATGTAATGTCTTTTATATCTTTTAAATATAATGTCTGGTTGCCTATTACAATGTTATGCTTGTCAATTGTGATTTTGGGCGAATTTTTCCAATAGGCGTTAACCAAAGAAAGTGCTAAAAAGTATATTGCAAGACTGAAAACAGGCATAAAATAGTCTTTAGTCGCATGCTGTCCATTCTTTAAAATGTCAAAGCTTGCAAATAGCACTATAGACCCCAATGCAAAAAGAATAAGAAAGCTAAAAGTCAAGACTCCATAAAATTTTAATGGGTGTCTTCTTGTAGTAATAATTGTCATTTGCTGTCTATCGTTTTAAAATAATGCACAAATTTGTATAGGAACCACTTTGAAATCCAGCACATTCTGATTTAATTATTCTTTCTTAATCATCTTGTTCAAATCTATTGCTATAAAACTCGTGCCTTGAGTGTCATATAAAGTATTTCCAATCATATAAGCATTTGAAGTCGCATCAATTTCAGCAATTCTTTGTCCTGTATTATTAATAACCAAAGTCTTTTTATCTTTTGCAATGAACTTAAGATCGTTTGTTCTTAGATAATAAATACTTAAATCAGCGTATTCTATTGTTTTTGTAACAATTAATTCGCCGTCAATCGATAATATTTTACCTTGACCGGTATAAACAAAAACCTTGGTGGAATCGGATTGAGGAAGGCTGATTAAATCTCCATTTTGATCGGTAATAAATACCTGATTACCTACAAAATATTTTAGTTCTTCGACATTCTCTTTTGGAAAATCCTTTTCAGCGATCAAATCTCCCGTATCCATTGAATACTTCGCAATTCTGTTTTTAAATACCAGGAATATTTCTCTGTTTTGTATCTGAAAACTCAGAATCGGGTCATCTTTGACGAATATTAATGATAAGAATATCTGATTACCTGACTGTCTGTCAAATGCAGCAAAGAACGGCTTGCCAAAATCTAATTGCCTGTATCCCATAAATGCCATTCCTTTATTAATCATGAATATGACGCTGTCATTCATGAAGATTGCGGATTTACTTGCTAAATCATTTGGGAATGGATATTTCCATAGTATAGCGCCTGATTGTTTATCAATTTTTACAAGTTGTTCTTTTGAAGCAAAATAAATATTGGAACTGTCGGTTAGCGTATTCGATACCAGATCTCTTACCAGATTGTGACCTGTGGTCATCATAAAAGTCCCTGTTAGTAATCCCGCAGCAACTCCAAGCGCATTTGCAGCAGCCGTTCCTGTATAATCCTTTTTTCCTGTGATTGCATGATAATCCCAGCCTTTTCCTGTATTTATGTTTATTGCATGTAATCCGGCAGCAACCACAATCATAGTTGAATCATTCGTGTAAAACACATCATTCCAACCATAGTCCCTATTTAAATCCCTTTTCCAAATTACATTACCATTTTTCAGATCAATTCCTTCAAGTTCATTCGAATAGCCGGTTGAGCTTTTATATTTATATCCAATGCCTATATTATCAATTGGATCAACGAAGTAAATGTTATTTTTTACTTCCCAAAGTTCATTTCCAGTATTAATATCAAGACAATAACTCTTATTGGCAACGGAATAAATAATTGTTTTACTGAATTGCTGTAAATTGCTCGATTCGTATGCAATCTTTTTACTCCATAAAGGCTTTTGATTTTTTAGATCATATTGGACAATATGTCCGGCATGGTCTAGCCATTTCCCGTTTTTGCTTACCCCTCTAAGTTGAGCAGTTAAAAATCCTGTTGTTGTGTCGAGGAATGTTTCATGAATTCTATCAGAAAATACATATTCAGTTCCATCAATAGAGGAGCTATCAACAAGACTTTTTCCTAAAGTTCTCTCATTACTCAACACTTGAATCTGACTCTTTTGGCTAAATCCGGTTAGCGTAATTAAAAGTGAAAGTCCAAATAATATTTTTCTCATGTTCATTTACTTAATGGCTATCGGTGTATGATGTTTAACCTGGTAATCCTCTCAGCAATTCCATCTTCCCCCCAAGCAAATATATAAAGAAGTATTTGATGTAAAAAACTGTATTAAGTAAAGTGAAATTATGAATGAGCGCAATGTTTACACCATCATTGCAAAACGAGAAGCCTGAGAAGGAGGGGAGTAGTGAGTAAAGGGTCGTGACCTGTCCATCAATGATGCTGAGTCAAACGTTTTTTCTTTCCATTCTGTGTATTAGTTGAAAATGTCATAAAATCTCCAATACACAAATAGTCCGATTAGTATAATACAAATAAGATTGTTTAAGGTAAATAGCCACTTGGCAAGTAAACTCCAACTTTTCTCTTTTATTAGGCTGTAATTAATTATAGAAAAAGGCATTATAAGCAGTAGCAGTAGAAAAGGAATGTATGAGGTTAAACTTATAAAAACATTTGTGGGGTCTTTATATGGTGCAGAAAAGTAGAAAACGTTAACAGAGCCGCTTAACACATACATATAATAGAACAAAATTAGTCCAATTGGAAACAGCAATAGTTGAACATAAGAATACTTTTTACTCTCCCTTTTTCTGAAATACTGAATTAGAAAGTATATCGAAGTCAGTAAAAAAAATCCGGCAGAAGCAACTATATATACCCCTATTAAAATGCTGTCTTTTGGGGTTTTGAAATTCCGTAATTGTTCAAATTCAGGGTTATGTGGAAATAGTGTTTCTATCGCAATAATATGGTCACCTTTTTTTAATTCTTCGCTTAGGTTGAATTGCACAGTTGTCTTATAGTCGTGATAAAAATACAAATTCACAGTCCCTCTATTTAAGTCCCATATAGAAGAAAGCAAAGTTCCATCTCCAATTTTTTTTCTACAAACGTGCATCGTATCTGACAAGGCGGTGCAGAACTCTAATGTAGTGTCAATGCCGTTCTTTAGAAATTCTACTCCGTTTCTGTATCTGTCCTGTTTATTAGCATTTTGTTCTGGAGTTATGGAAGGACAAAAGTTTGACATAACGTATGTTGGTTCATTACCGATTGTCAATTTGTATGGCTCTACAATTAAATATTTACCTGATTTGTCAACGTAAATAAAAACATCTTCGATAAAATAGCTGTAGTCGTATTTGCTGATATATTCCTGAACTTCTTCAACTGTTTTGCAATTGTGTAAAATGTCTTTCAAATATTTAGTTGGATTGGCTATGGTTTTTCTGTTTGCAAAGCTTTCTTGTTTCGGGTGGTATGAAACAAGTCTTTCAAATGCGAGACCCATCTCATTCATTCCTGATTGCGGTGCGTATCCGTTTTTTCCGTCAAATCTTGCTCCTGTATATGCTGCACCGTATTTATCAATAGTTGCAGTTTCAAACCAAATATGAGGTGTTGTAAACCAAGCATCGTGGTTACTTCCGAAAAATGTTCTGTTGTCAATTGTAATTTTATATCCACTGCACGCAATACTGTTTTGTATAGCGGTAAAAGTTATAATCGTGAATAAAATAAGTCTCACAAGTTGCATTTTTTTATTTTGGTTAGCATAATTTGGCTAACGTGTCATTTGATTTTTAATTGTTGGTTACTGCGGGAACCACTTGAACTATTTGAACACCTTGAACTATTTGAACACCTTGAATCCCGCACGTGCGGGAAACAACCTTGAACTAATAAGTGCCTAAGTACACGCTGTCCGATACATTATCCAGGCTGGCGCTCATTCCCTTCTCCCCATTCCAATAAAACGCCCAAAGATGTACAGGATCAGCATACTGCTTTGGTAATGTTACTTTTGAAGCACCCTGTCGGCGTAGACCGGCATGAAACTCTGCGTACACTAAGTTACCTTCGGAGTAGGCTATAAGGGCAAGAGAATCGGTATGGCGGTTGGGGACGGGCCCTATTTCAGGATTCCAGGACAGGTCAATTTCCTGGCCGATGCGCTGGCAACTGTCTATTTGGGGCGAATGAATATTGCCTTCTGCCAGCACCACCTTTTCAGGGACCACCCTGAAGGAGTATTTGGCTTTGCCCACAGGCGCTGTTTCCTCCATTGCATTGGCCAGATGATACTTCACCACCTGGTTGAATATGCGCAGGGGAGGGCCGTAGCTTTGATACCCAAGCTTGATCACTTTGTCAAATTGCTTGAAGAACTTGCCACTATCACGCACCTTCGCACGGTGCCGCAGTTGCTTTTCTGTTTTTGGATCGTTGGGCGCCTTGGCAATCCTAACATACTGCTTGCCATCACGCACATAATAGATGAGATTTCCCACCCTGCCACTTATCAACCCATTGCTTAAAACCCTTGCCATAAAAAAATGATTTTTGAAATTTTTAATGCATAAAGGTATGAAATCCATTTTATTCCACCAAGTTATATGCAAGTATTAACTAAATACTAACCATGTATAATGTACATAGGTTATACTAGGTTGATACTAGGTTAGTACAAGGTTGTAACAAGGTTGAATTCATTGGATCTGAAATGGCAGTCAGCAATTGCCATCAAGCACTTTCACAAAATTGGATGGCAGAAACAGCCAGTCGAAACATGCTTTCCAATCGAGGTTGTTGCATCCGGCAAGGAAATCGGAGGCGGCAGCCATCTGCAGCATTTTTTGCACATCGGCAGCGCCATGTTCCCGCAGCCGGGCCCTAACATGCCATAACCAGGTTAGCTGATATAAAATATTTGAATAAAGTCCATATATTTACATCTACATTTTTGAACATGTGATGAAACACATAAGACTATGCTACTTTATTATTCTCCTGGCATTTCAGCCATGGCAATGCCTTGCTCAGAAGGATAGTATAAATTTGGAAAACAAGGCCTTTGAATCTTTTTCGAGTGATATTCTTACTGAAAAGGAGTATCTCATGATGTTGGAACAGTTCCTCATGTACTATGATGATACTACCTCGGCCTTTTACATTCAGGGTGTTGAAGAATATCATACCCGAAGGGGTAAATTTAATGAACTGGTGAGGGTTCGCCGGAAGCAGGATAAAAATCTTTCTATCAGCAGCATTTATGCTTTCCACTATGTACCTGAAATTCCGTGGTCCAGATCTCCTCAGCAAATGATTAAAAATATCATCAGGCACTATTTCGACTCAATTGATTTTACTGACCTGAACATCGCAAAAAGCGTCCATTCCATTGAATGGATGAACCATTATGTGAACCTGCACATGCAACTTGCAAAAAGCCATGCGCAAACTGATTCTCTTGCAACAGCGGCAGCTGTTCATGCCATAGAATCAGCAAAAAATGGTGATCCTGTAATATACGGCTGGATGGTGGATTACTTCTATAATGGGTTTGAGTCAAATAACCTGCCTGCCGGTATGAAAGCACTTACCCCATATCTGGCTGATCCGCGTTGCCTCACTTCAAAGCGGATGGAGATTGAACGACGACTCCAGGGCACTGAAACCCTTAAACCAGGTATAAAGGCCCCCGATTTCACCCTGCAAATGAGCGATGGCAAAGTATTCACTTTTTACGATTACCAAACCACTGCATCGGAAATACTACTACTTTTCTGGTCGGCCGACTGCGCCCATTGTTTGGAAGAGGTGGAGAAACTCTATCCTTTTTCACAGCAACCTGCAGTAAAGGACAAGATGGATATCATTGCCATTAGCCTTGATGAAACTGATACTGAAATAATCCAATGGCAGCAGAAGATTACGAAGCTTAAAAATTGGAAACATCTCAGGGCCCCTGAAGGTATCAACAGTAAAATTGCCAATGATTATTTCATCCTGGCCACACCGGTGATGATTCTTGTAGATGCATCTACCCATCAGATCATTGCCCTGCCTGAAGGTTTTTCAGAGTTGCAGAGAATAAGCCTTCAGCAGTAAGTTATTCCTACAATAAACACCTTCGTTCATACATAATCTTCCGCATTTCGTCGCTAAAGCGCAAATTGAACATATTTTAACACCATGTTTTAAAAGCCATGCCATGAAAACATTAAGATTTACGTTTATTTATTCGATCCTGATTGCAGGATTGGTGGCCTTGCCATTTTCATCATGTAAAAAAGACAAGGATGAACCACCGCCAGTTACAGTTAGTAAAGGAGAGTTTAAGGCCCCGCGCCCGAAGTTACCTTCAGTGGTTACATCAGATGTTACTGAAAATACAACAGGTACGTCAGTAAGATGCGGAGGAACCGTTTCATTGTACGCAGGAGCTTCACCTGTAACTGACCGTGGTCTCGTTTGGGGTACTGATCATAATCCAACCATTGAGAATAGTCCGCATGTCCATTGTGGTGCAGGAACAGGTACTTTCTCTGCTTTAATAGAGGGTTTGATCGAGGACCAGATTTATTTTATCCATGCTTTTGCCGAAAATGCGGATGGTATCAGATATGCTGGCTATGAAGTTGTGTCGGTAACAAATGGATCAATCTCAAGTTTGCCCTGCGAAAGCTTCACTGATGTGAGGGATAGCCAAACCTATAATGCAGTTCTGATTGGCGACCAATGCTGGATGGCTGAGAATCTGAATTTCGGCTCAATGAATCCTACCGGTGATGAAATTCAGAAATATTGCTACAATAACGATGAAGCCAATTGCGATGAATATGGTGCTTTATACACCTGGGATATGGCAATGGGTGGTGATGCCCAGTCAGTTACAAATCCCAGTGGGGTAGATGGAATTTGCCCCGAAGGATGGCACCTGCCAAGCTTCAGTGAAATATGCCAGTTGACAGAGGAGATTGGAGGTACGAGTCATGGTGGCGGAGCATTGAAAGAAACGAAATTCCTTCACTGGGTAAAGCCAAATGAAGGAGCAACTGACTTGTATAATTTCAAGTCTTTAGGTAGTGGAGGATATAATACTGCATCCTTAACTTTTGGAGGATTAAAAACAATCACTTATTATTGGACTACAACTGGATTTACCTACTACGGTGATCCTGATAGACAATTCAGGTGGACAATGAAACACTGGAGCAAATTTGACTGGCAATCGCAAAGTTATGAAGATGACTATATTGCCAGGTCGGTCAGGTGTATTAAAGACTAGTTAAATTTTATCAATAAGTGAAGCAGGTATCTGGGGGCAGTTACCTGCTTTTTCTGTTTTTGCCCATGCTTGTCCCCCCTCTGTCAGGTGTTTTGTCCCCTGTTGTCCCCCCTGTGGCAGTGTTCGTGTCATGTTTTTTTCTGCCAAAAACTGACAAGGGGGGGACAACGACGGACAATTTCAAAAATGTGGCACAATTGTATCAAAATTGATAGGA
>JAGXIP010000264.1 GCA_024635585.1 Saccharicrinis sp.
GATTCAATATCATCAATTTTTAATATCTTTAAAGCAACACAATTTTAGGGATACCCACGTAACAGCTATTTGTTCAAAGCACTTTTTGCAGAGGTGAATAACCATTCTATTTAAAGAGAAAAGCCATGATTAAATTTTTAGTTCCGGTAAACTTTGCACCATACACTATCAATGCTATTAACTACTGCAGGGCATTGGCCAGTAAAGTTAAGGGCGAAATTACCTTGCTTTATTGCTACGCGAATGTGGTTGGCGAGGATAGCGAAGCGGATGAAAACAGAATCAGTTGCCGCGAGGAAGCCATGGCAGAGCTAGAAAAACTGAAAAAACATATTCTTGAAATTATACCACAAAACGATGCTATTGCAATTACAAACACGGTTATAGACGGTTATCCTGAAGATGTTATTGCCAAATATAGTCGTGATTATCGTCCCGATTTAATTGTGATGGGCACCAAAAGTAAGGGCGAAACAATTAAGGAACTATTGGGCAGCGTAACCTTTGACGTGATTAAAAAAGTTACCTCTCCAGTAATGGCCGTACCAAACGACTATATTTTAAATATAGATAAAATTACCAATATCATGTTTGTTAACGATTTTGAGAACTTTGAATATACCTCGTTGCACAAATTAATTAAATTGGTGGGAGCTTTTGATACAAAAGTGTATAACGTTCATTATGATCCGCATGGAAAGGAAAAGATAGATCCCAACCAATTAGAGGAATACATCGATTATTGCAAGTCAACGTATAGAAATCAGGATATGATTTGTGACTACATATATGGTGAGGATTTAATTGTTGCAACACAAGTGTATATCGACAAGAATAACATTGATTTAATGGCTATTACACGAAGAAAACGAAATATTATATCCCAATTTTTACACCCCAGTCGCACAAAAAGGATATTGTTTAATGCCGAAATTCCCACTCTTTTTTTTCATCAATAATTCGCATTAAGAAATTTTTAATATAAATTTATGCTTCGTTATAGACGATAATAGTCCTAGAAGCCACATAAGAACAAATAATTATAATAAGATGAAGATAGGAATAGTATCAGCAGGTGGCGACTGCCCCGGAATTAATGCTGCAATTAGAGGAGTTGGGAAAACAGCTATTGTTGAATATGGAATGGAAGTAATAGGCATATCTAACGGTTTCGACGGCTTAATAGATATGTCTTTTGAACCGCTTCCCGAAAACCGATTATCCGGAATTCTTACCTTGGGTGGAACTATTTTGGGCACCTCCCGCATGAAACCATTTAAACATCAGGATGGCGACACAGTTGAAGACAAGCCACAGGTTATTGTGGAAAATTACCATAAACTTGGGTTGGATGCATTGGTTTGCATTGGTGGCAACGGAACGCAACAAACCGCCAATCTACTGTCAAAGGAAGGTTTAAATATCATAGGCCTTCCCAAAACTATTGATAACGATGTGTGGGGAACAGATGTGACCTTTGGTTTCGACTCGGCAGTACACATTGCTACCGATGCCATGGACAGGTTACATACCACAGCCAACTCGCATAAGCGGGTGATGGTGATTGAGGTAATGGGACACAATGCTGGTTGGATTGCCCTGCATTCGGGTGTGGCTGGTGGGGGTGATATTATTCTGTTGCCCGAAATTAATTACAATATGAAAGTAGTTGCTCAGGCGGTGTTGAATAGAGCTGAAAAGGGAAAGCCCTACTCTATTGTGGTTGTTGGCGAAGGAATAAAAGTGCCTAAAAAGAAAGGAGCCGCAGAATATATTGGAAAGCAAATATTTGAACGCACCGGCATGGAAACACGCGCAACCATTCTTGGTTATACCCAGAGAGGTGGAACACCAACCGCCAGCGACAGGATTTTGGCCACGCGCTACGGTTCACATGCCGCCGAGCTTATCCATAATAAACAATTCGGTCGCATGGTATGCATTACAGGTAACAAAATAAACTCTATTGCGCTGGATGAGGTTGGGGGAAAAACTAAATTGATAGAAAAAGATAACCCGCTGGTTAAGGAAGCCAGAAACATGGGCGTGTGCTTTGGCGATAAGTGCATGTAAAAAAATCGTAACATAGCACTGCTTTAGCATGTATCATATAAAAGCCAAATCATGCTGATTTGGCTTTTATCATGGATAAAAAATAAATGAATATATTTACATGCATTATAAAATCTGATTACTTTAACCAAAACCCATTGTTAAACTTTGGTTAAACCAAATGTAAATAAACCAATAACCGCTAATTGTTGTTATTTTTGTAAATTAATCAACCGCATTTTAAGCTTTTAAAATACAATGACAAAAGAAGAAATTGCAGCACTAAATACACGCTTCGTCGATGCTGAACCGCAGGAAGTGATTAAATATTTTGTAGAAAAATTCAAGGATAAAATTGCCTTATCATCAAGCCTTGGAGCAGAGGATCAAGTACTTACCCAAATGCTGACCTCGGTAACAAATGATGCCCATATTTTTACCCTCGACACAGGTCGCCTGTTTGCAGAAACCTATGAGCTGATTGATCGTACATCTAAAAAATACAAAACCAATTTAAAAATATATTTTCCGCAAGCCGAGGCTGTACAAACCATGGTACAGACCAAGGGTATAAATTTGTTTTACGATAGCATCGAAAACCGTAAGGAGTGTTGCTATATCCGTAAAATGGAACCGTTAAAAAGAGCGTTTGTTGGCTTGGAAGCATGGATATGCGGCCTGCGCGCCGAACAATCGGTAACACGTACCAACGTGCAAATTGTGGAGTGGGACGAAAATAACAACATCCTAAAAATAAACCCTTTGGCCAAATGGAGCGAGAAGGACGTTTGGGATTACATCAAAGAAAAAGGAATCCCCTACAACCCACTTCACGACAAAGGCTTTCCAAGTATTGGTTGCCAACCTTGCACCAGAGCCATTTTACCGGGCGAGGACGTGAGAGCTGGAAGATGGTTTTGGGAAAATCCCGACACAAAAGAGTGCGGATTGCACAAAAAGTAAACTGATAAAATATTTATAACTTAAAAGGTGTCAAGAAGTCAGCACTTTCCATCCAAAAACCTAAGGGTTATCTCTTGATACTTGATACTAAAGACTTAATACTAATAAAAAAACACATGAAACGAACCATGAAAGTACCTCTCACAAAGGAGGATGACAAAATTGGCGAGTTCCATATGGCAATTAAAGAACAAATTTAGACATATGAATATATTCAAAAAACAAAGCCGGTTAAAGTGGTCTGTTGGAGCACTTATTGTTTTGGTGATAAGTGCGGGTTTGGTTGGCTTTGCTAACGACGACAAGCGTAATTTTTCTATCGTCAAAAACCTCGATATTTATTACACCCTCTTCCGCGAATTGAACAGTTACTATGTGGACGATACAGATCCTGAGAAGCTCATAAAGAAAAGCATCGACGAAATGCTGGAATCGCTTGATCCATACACCACTTATATTCCTGAGGATGATATGGAAGATTTTAAGTTTATGACCACAGGTGAGTATGGCGGCATGGGTTCATTGATATCCCGCCAGGGCGACTATGTGGTTATTGCCGAGCCTTATGAGAATTCTCCCGCACATTTGGCTGGATTAAAAGCTGGTGACAAATTGCTGGAAGTAAACGCAGTAAACGTTGTGGGCAAACCAACCTCCGAGGTGAGCGACCTGTTAAAGGGGCCTGCAAACACCCCGCTTAAACTTAAAATAGACCGCCCGGGTCAAAGCAAACCAATGACTATTGAGCTTATCCGTAGAAAAATTTCCATTAATCCGGTTCCGTATTATGGAATGATATCAGATAAAACGGGTATAATAATTCTGGATAACTTTACACAAAACTGCGCCCAAGAAGTTAGTAAAGCTTTCATCGATTTAAAAGAGAATAGAGGTGCGCAGAATTTTGTTTTAGATCTTAGAGGAAACCCAGGTGGACTATTGGATGAAGCCGTTAAGATTGTTAACCTCTTTGTGCCAAAAGGCAGCCAAGTTGTTTCTACACGCGGTAAGGTAAGCCAGTGGGACAAAGTATATCGTGCTACATCCGAACCGTTGGACACCATCAGCCCCTTGGTGGTGCTGATTAATCGTGGCTCGGCCTCGGCTTCGGAAATTGTGGGAGGAAGCTTGCAAGATTTGGACAGAGCCGTTTTGATAGGACAGCGATCCTTCGGTAAAGGCCTGGTTCAAACAACCCGACCTCTCTCGTACAATGCCAAATTAAAAGTTACCACCGCCAAGTATTACATTCCAAGCGGACGTTGTATTCAAGCTTTGGATTATACCCACCGTAACGAGGACGGAAGCGTGGGTATGATACCCGACTCGTTAATTACAGAATTTAAAACCTCAGGTGGACGTTCTGTGTTTGATGGTGGCGGTGTTTCGCCCGACATTAAAATGGAAAACAAAAAATATGGCAATATATCCTATGCGCTGGTTGCTCAAAATATGATGTTCGATTTTGCTACTCAATTTGTGTTGGAAAACGAGAAGATCGATAGTCCTGAAAATTTTGAGATAACAGATCAAATATATGAGAAGTATAAGCAGTATGTGGCCAACAAAAACGATTTTAAATACCAATCGGCAACGCAAGATGCACTAAAAAAACTAAAAGAAGTTGCCAAACGCGAAGACTATTACAAAAAGTCAGAAACGGAATTCGACCAGTTAGAAAAGCTTTTAACCTTGGATGTGCAAAAAGATTTAAATATTTTCAGACCTGAGGTTAGCAAGCTATTGGCAAGCGAAATATTAAAAAGATATTATCACCAAAAAGGAGCTATTAAATTTGCCCTTCAGGATGATGAGGAAGTGGGAAAAGCACAGACTGTTATAGAAAACCCTGCCGAATACAACGGCATTTTAAACGGTACCGTATTGAGCCATGCTGGCGATAAAATAAATACACAGCAAGCCAACTAACCAAGCTTGTTAATCGCATATTTTACTTTTAATTGGGGATTTGACCACTTGGCAAATCCCCATTTCTATTTAAGATGGTATTATTTATACCCAATGGTACTATTTTTACGTGCAACAACTTACCTTTGCAAATAAAATGGAAATAAAAAAGGCCGAATTCCTCACCTCAAGTTCAAAGCCCGAGCATTGTCCCGATGCCACCAGACCCGAATATGCCTTTATAGGCAGATCTAATGTGGGCAAGTCGTCGCTCATAAACATGATTTGCAATAAATCTTCGCTGGCCAAAACGTCATCCACTCCCGGAAAAACACAGCTCATCAACCATTTTAACATCAACGATCAATGGTATCTTGTGGATTTACCTGGCTATGGCTATGCCAAGGTAAGCAAAACCCAAATCAAGGAATTCAAGCTGTTAATAGATGCTTATCTTCGTCATCGTACTAACCTAATGTGTCTTTTTATTTTGGTGGACAGTCGCCACAAGCCACAAAAATCCGATTTGGAGTTTATGCATTTGATGGGCACTTGGGGAGTACCTTTTGTTATTGTTCTCACCAAATTAGACAAGCTTAAGGCATCGGAAAAAGAAAACAATGTGGAAAACTACAAAAAAGCACTTTTAGAAGAATGGGAAGAATTACCAAAAATATTTATAACATCAGCCGAAAAAAAAGAGGGCAAAGATGAAATACTAAGCTTTATTGAAGAAGTAAATTTACAGTGGTAGTTTAATTTATGCCCTTAAAGGATATATTAAGTCACGAATTTTTATCTTTGCAGCGTCTTACAAAATACAAACTGCTTAACAACTCATTGCGATGCCACCAAAAGCGCCGATTAAAATTTTTTCGGGATCCTCGTCCCGTTACCTCACCGAAAAAATAAGTAACTACTCCGGAAGAGATCTTGGAAACATTAATAAGTTAAAATTTAGCGATGGCGAATTTGCTGTTGCCTTTCAGGAAACCATTCGCGGTTCGCATGTTTTTTTAGTTCAATCCACCTTTCCACCTGCCGATAATCTTTTGGAACTTTTAATGATGGTTGATGCCGCCAAAAGGGCATCGGCCTATAAAATTGTTGCTGTAATACCTTATTTTGGGTTGGCGCGCCAGGATCGTAAGGATCAGCCGCGCGTTTCGGTGGGTGCCAAATTAGCTGCCGATATGCTTACCGCAGCAGGTATCGATAGACTGATTACAATGGATCTGCATGCCGATCAAATCCAAGGATTTTTTAACCTTCCGGTGGATCACCTCTATGCCTCATCCATATTTTTGCCGCATATAAGAAGTATGAATTTGGATAATCTTGTTATTGCTTCGCCCGATGTGGGAGGAAGTAAAAGAGCCAACACCTACGCTAAATTTTTAGGCGTGCCCATGGTTATCTGTCATAAATCGAGGATTAAAGCTAACGTTATTAGCGATATGACAATTATTGGTGATGTGAACGGTAAAAACGTAATAATCGTTGACGACATGATAGACACTGCCGGAACACTAACCAAAGCCGCTGATATGATGAGGGATGCCGGTGCCATAAGCGTGAGAGCATTTACCACCCATCCCGTACTGTCGGGAGGAGCCTACGAAAATATTGCCAACTCAGCATTAGAGGAGGTCTTTGTAACCGATTCAATCCCCTTGAAACAAGAGTCGGAAAAAATAAAAGTATTGTCCATTGCCGAATTATTGGCCGATACCATCGAAAAAGTTTACTATTATAAATCGATAAGCAATCAATTTTTAATATAATTTATCTATCTTTGCGCCGCCTTTGGCAAAAAAAGTGTGATGGGAAGTAAACCAGTTCATTACCAATGATTTATTTTGAGTAGCACAAAAAAATATAAAGATGAAAAAAATTGAATTAAAAGGTACTAATCGCCAAGATATTGGCAAAAAAGTAACCAAAGCGCTTCGTTTAGAAGGCAATGTTCCCGGTGTTTTATACGGTGGTAAAGAAGTTAAACACTTTGTAATTGAAGAAAAGCTTTTAAAGCCATTGATTTTTACACCCAACGTGTACATCATTAGCTTAAGCATTGATGGTACAAAGCAAGAAGCTATCCTTCAGGATATTCAGTACCATCCTGTGAGCGACCGCATTCTTCATATCGACTTGTTAGAGATATCAGAAGATAAGCCTATTATTATCGAATTACCTGTTGTACTTACAGGTCTTGCCGAAGGTGTTAAGGCTGGTGGTAGATTGTCTTTAGAGCAGCGTAAACTGCGTGTTAAGGCATTGCCCACTAACCTACCCGACACCCTAAACATTAAGGTAGATCACCTTAAATTAGGCGATACTGTAAAGGTAGGCTCTTTATCGTTTGATAACCTTACGTTATTGAATGCTAAAAACTCTGTTATTGCTGCTGTTAAGCTTACTAGAGCTGCACGTGCCGCACAGGGCGAAGAAGCAAAGTAAAAGATTAAAACATATTGCTAGCCTCCATATTGTTAAAGTATGGAGGCTTTTTTTTATTACTACATTTGTAGTACAAACATGTGCTACAATATGAATTTTACAAAATTATTCAGTTGGAAAAAGTCTTCCAAAATTGATGAGATGAAGTATTTAATAGCTGGCCTTGGCAATATTGGTTCCGAATACCAAGGCACTCGGCATAACATAGGATTTGATGTTTTAGATGAATTGGCCAAGCAGGAAGGGCTGCAGTGGGAAAACCTAAGATATGGTGCTATTGCAACCTACAAGTATAAAGGCCGCACGCTTATTCTGCTCAAGCCAAGTACTTATATGAACCTTAGCGGCAAGGCCATCCGTTATTGGATGCAACAGGAGGGTATACAACTCGAAAATCTGCTGGTAGTGGTCGATGATTTGGCGCTGCCCCTCGCATCTATCAGGATGCGCCAAAAAGGAAGCGATGCCGGACATAATGGTCTGAAAAATATACAGGAGATATTCGGCCATAATAATTACAGCAGAATACGTTTTGGCATTGGCGATAATTTTAGTCGTGGTAAGCAGATTGATTACGTTCTTGGTAAGTGGGACAGCCAGGAACTGCCGGAGTTACCCCAAGCTATTGATTTGAGCATTAATATGATAAAAGGATTTGCAACCATAGGGCCAGCAACTACCATGAATCAATACAACAAAAAATAATGCTATGGACGATACCGTTAGAATAGATAAGTACTTGTGGGCTATCAGGATATTTAAAACACGCGGTCTGGCTGCCGAGGCCATCAAAAAAGGACGTGTACTGATCGAAGGACAATCAGTTAAAACATCGCGAATAGTTAAAGCTGGCATCACCATCGAAGTCAAAATGCCGCCCATAACCCGTTCGTACAAAGTATTAGCCATAAGCGGTAAAAGGATGGGTGCCCAGCTGGTTCCTGATTTTATGACCGAGGTAACAAGCCCCGAACAACTTGAAACACTCGAACTAACTCGCCTAACCAATGCCATGGGCAGGCAGAAAGGCCTTGGCCGCCCTACTAAAAAGGACCGCCGCGATATGGACAAGATGGAAGAAACAGACGATTGGGATTTTTAGTTCTATTTATTGTTATCTGCATATTGTTGTCTGCATATTGCCGTCTGTATTGCCGTCTGCTTTAGCTGACGGTCAAGATAAATTACTGTTTACTAATAATTGATAACTGAAAAAATGATTATAGCCAAAGAAAAACGCCAAACTAACATTGTAGAATATATACTGTACATGTGGCAAGTTGAGGATCTAATCCGGGCCTACCAATTTGATATGGAAGCCATTAAAAAAAATGTTATTCCGCAGTACAACATGAGTGGCGACATACTGCACGAAACCATTGCATGGTACGATAATCTTATAGAAATGATGACTTTGGAACAGATAAAAGAAAAAGGTCACTTGCAGGTAATCACCAACCTGGTTAACGATTTGCATCGTTTACACAATGAACTGATAGCAACACAAAAGGAAATTGCCTACCAGCATATTTATACAGCTACGCTTCCCTTCATCAACGAATTCGACCGAAAAACGGGTAAGAAGCTTAGCAACGAAATTGAACTATGCCTAACAGGTATCTACAGTAATTTTTTACTTAAACTACAGCAGAAGGAAATATCAAAAGGCACGGAGGAAGCTATTAAAGCATTTAGCACCTATCTGGCTTTTCTATCTGCCAAATATCACGAGGAGCAAGAAGCGGAGAAAACCCAAAGTAACGAGTAAAAAATATGGGCTGGTTTTGCCTAGGTATATGTCTCAATATACTTAATCGAAAGGGCAAAAAAAATACAGACTCTTTTTGTTTTAATTGGCAATAATACTATTTATATTCGCTTTCCAATTCTTTTATCCTCAGGATTTCTGCGACAATCCCAAAGCATAACAATAAGGATTAATTGGTCAAAAATCTCATAAATTATTTGGTAGTCACCTGTAATTAAAGCGCTAACGGATTCATAATCAGTAGGGACTCCAATTAAAGGGTTTCGGGCTAATAATTTAATGCTTTTGTTAATTTTAGCATTTAATTTTTTACTATACAAGGTATTGCGATTTCTACTAATGTAAAAGTCTAGAATATCGTAAAGATCTGTTCTAGCTTCTGTTGACCACTCTACTTTGTACTTAGCCATTGGTCAATTTCTTTTTGCAGGTCTTCATGTGTTAGTGTTTGTTTGTTAGTTAATTCATGACGTCCTGATTCAATACGTATTTTCTGAAAATCGCTTAGTTTATATTCCGAAACACTTACTTTGGATTCGATAATGGTTCGGAGAGCTTTTAAAAATGATACATCATCAATATGTGATAAATGCTCCGTTATTATTTGTTTTAGTTCCAGTGTGCTCATTGAAGATATCTTTGTTATAAAAATACCACTTTTTTTCTTTGTACGCAATCCTCCTGAAAACTCGTGAGCTTTTTTCTTGAAATATTATGTTAAAATTTACAATTGAAATTCTATTTTATTACTTTTGGCATAATTTTTAATTAAAAACTGTATCATGAAGAATCTCCTTATCCTGGCACTGTTTGCTGGTATTATAGCATGCAACCCAAAGCCTATTGCAAAAATTAATGGCAGCATTCAAAACAAAGAAGTAGATGAAATTATTGTTTCTAACCAGCTTTTAAAAAGTAACGACACCCTCAAAATTGCTGACAGTTCGTTTAGCGCAACGCTAAAAGTAGATCAGCCGGGCATCTACGATTTCCGGAATGGCAAGTATGGTTTTCAGGTGTATTTAAAACCGGGAATTGAAATTAAAATTGATTTGGATATCGCTAATTTAAAGGAGGGCGACTATTCAAAAATAGCCATAAGCGGCAAAGGTACTGACGAAACCAAACTAATGTTGAAGGTAAGCGCCTTAAACGCCAGCGTGATGAGTGAGCTAAGAAATATGCTGGCACTGCCCCCCGACAGCTTCGAAACTTCCATTAACAACTACAAACAAGAGTTAACTACTACTATCGACTCGTTTAAGGCGGCAGGAAATGCAGGTAAACATTTTTTGGATAGAATCAACACCATTGCCTCTATACAAATAAGCGAGAAATACATGTATTACATCATGTATCATCCTCGTTTTGCACCCAATGATACTACTTCCATTCCATCCGCATTTTTTGAGGCTGGCAACGATATTGCTTTGGATAACGAGCAGTTTTTTAACGAGATGAATACCTATAAGTATTTTGTGCTACAGAAACATGATAGCCAAATAGCTGAAATGCTGAAAAAAGAAGGTATCGAGCAAAATTCGGTGGATGAGGCAAGCCGACATATCGACATTATTGCAAACCTGGATGTTACCCAGTCTGTTAAAGATGAATTGGGAAACCAACTGATATCAGGTTACACCTATGCTACCGACGAAGTTAAAGACGTATATCAAAAAAGGTACACCGAGATTATTAAAAACCAGGAATATATTTCAGAATTTAAATCTACTTTGCAAAAACTCGAAGCATTGCAACCAGGCAACACAGCGCCCACCTTTGCCTACGAAGATATGAATGGAAATACGGTAACTTCGGAACAATTAAAGGGTAAAGTTATTTACATTGATGTATGGGCTACCTGGTGCGGACCTTGTATGCGCGAAATACCATATCTTAAACAACTAGATTCAGAATTGCACAATATGGATATTGCTTTTGTGAGTATTTCCATTGATGGCGATAAGGATGCTTGGAAGAAAATGGTGGAAAATAAAGAATTGCAAGGCTATCAGCTCTATGCCGAAGGAGAATGGCAATCGGACATTATTAAAGATTACGCCATAAAGGGTATTCCGCGGTTTATTTTAATAGATAAGGACGGGAAACTGGTGAATGCCAATGCCAATCGTCCATCGAGTGGCGAAATACTAAAAAAACAGCTAATGGAGCTGGCCAAAAGCTGATGATATTTTAACGACTATTAAAACCTCCTCTATTCAAGTAATACCGGAGGTTTTCACTTTATTGATATAAGGTATTATGAAAAGAAGCTGGATTAAAAAAATTGTGGGAGGTTTAAGCTTAACATCAGCCATGTTTGTTTTTCAAGCCTGTTATGGAACACCTCAAGATTTTGGCCTTGATTTATTAATTGAAGGGCAAGTAAAAGCGAAAACATCAGGATTGCCAATAAAAGGTATCAAAGTTTCAGTTGCTCAAAATATGCAATATCAGATTACGGATGAAAATGGAAATTTTTCGTTTTATACTGAAATGATGGATAAGGTAAAACTGGAATTTGCAGATGTAGATTCAGTGCAAAACGGAAC